>JBCCUW010000205.1:0-7271 GCA_039196385.1 Pseudomonadota bacterium | reverse complement strand
CCTCAATGGCTTCCACATCCATGAGGTCACCCAGAGCAATGCCGGGACGACTCAGATAGACACCATCGAGAAATACCCCGACCGCACTTTCCAGACCAATGTTGTTCCCCGTGGTGCCGACCCCGCGAATGCGCAGCGTTGTACCCTGAGATTCGGTCTGGGAGGAATTCATGTTAAAGCTGGTGGCTACCGTGGAGAGGTCGCGCAGATCCTGCACCCCCGCTCGCTCCAGCGCTTCTGCACCAATGGCCGTCACCGCAATGGGTACATCCTGTACCGATTGTTCACGCTTGGTTGCGGTCACAATCACTTCTTCAATAATGGCCTGTTCCGCTGCAGACACCCACACAGGCAGTCCGCCAGCGACCAGCAGGCCGAAAACAATTATCTTCTTCATAAGATCCCCTTAGCTTATTGTTGTTAGTGCAGATATACCCGTGACGGGATCCACCTGCAGCTGTCAGCTCCCCTGACTCTCATACAGTCAACCACTCGGGCCTGTGTAGGACAGAACCCGGCTCCCACTACCGTGGTTGGCCTGATCTAAAAACCACAACAATTATCTAAAGTTCCACACTGGTCGACAGAGGTTGATTGTCTAACAATTGACAATCGTCGGAAAAACACCGGCCTCAGCAGCCTTCTGACCACTGATTTTCGTGTGTTAACAGGAAGTTAGACGTGTTTCCCAGCGGGCGCTGGAGACTCAGCTCTCGGGCTAACGGGACATCTGCGTCAGTAACGCAACGCGCCGCATCACCGCAGGTTTGAGATTACTGCTGGAATACGTACCTGCTACCAAAAAGCGCTGATACGCCTTGAGTGCATCGGGATACTGCCCCAGGTGCTCGTAACTGTAAGCGCGATTGAGGTACACGTCCGCAAAATTCGGATCCAGTTGCCCCGCCACATCCAGGTATTGCAGCGCTGCAGCATGGTTATCCAGCTCTTGCTGCACCACAGCCAGCTGAACCCATATTTCTACCTTCCGGCCTTGTTTGCTCAGCGCCACTTCCAGGTGATCGCGTGCCAGCAGTACATTCCCCGTGGCAAGATGCGCCGTTCCCGCCCAGAACCAGGGCTGCCAGTCCGGATGATTCTGTCGATAAATAGGGGTTAACAAGGGGCTCACCACATCCACCACTGACTCTGCCTGGTGTCCCAGCATCTGCAGGCGCGCCAGCAGCAGGCGACCATCCCGGTGTTGCGGATACTGCGCCACAAAGGCTTCTACCTGCGGCACCAGCTGACTCGGCATCTGCGCTGCGGCAGCCGCCTTATTTAACTGGCTGAACGCCTGTTGGGCTTCCGTTGCAGTGGCGACCGGCAGCACCGTGGCGAAGCTGTCTTCCGCTTCACGAGGAATATCGTCCCGGGTTTTGCGCGGTTGGTGAACGGGTTTGTCCGCTTCGTTTTCCAACGTCGCATCAGGTTGTGGCTGACCATTACTCATCAACGCGCGCAGCGCGGCAATTTCGGCAGAAGCTTGGGCCTGTAATTCTGTGAGATCTTCGGCTGACGCATCAACCAACTGGCCCATGCGGTGCCCTTTCGGCGCAGGTTCCTCAGCCACTGCTTGATGTCCTGCCCAGCTCGCGATCCACACCAGGATGAATAGACCAATTTTCTGCATGATGCTCACTGTCTCAACTCTCCTGGGGCACAATGGTCGGGGTCAGCACCATGATCAACTCTTTACGCAAGCGGTTTTCGTAGTGGCCGCCACCAAAAGCGCGGCCGACTGGTCCCAGTTTAGTCAACCCGGGGATGCCACGCTTGGTGACACTATCCTGCGTCTGGATCAGGCCGCCAATCACCACCGTATCGCCACTTCTGGCCCGAATCAGCGACGATACCTGGGCAACATCCAGATTCGGCGCAGAGCTCTGAATTTGTCCGTTGGGTCCTTCCACCACGCTGACGCTGGAGACCCGTGTCACCACGGGGGACACGTCCATCATGACCCAGCCCTGCTCACCAATCTGCGGCGTTATGGACAAGACCACACCCTCAGTGACCACCTGCGGGACATCTTCGGCGGTAATGGTGGAGCCCGCGGAAGTGGAATCTGTCGTCTGCTCGCGACGGAAAAAAGTTCGGTCGGTGCCGACTTTGATCAGCGACGTTTGATTATTGAGTGTGCGCACATGTGGCTGGCTGACAATTTCCACATCACCCTGCTGCTCCAGCGCTTCAATGACCGCGCCCAGGCGAATGTTGCCGTTATCTTTTAAGTGAAAACCATCTACGCCGAGTACCGGGCTGAGCGGAGTGATGCCGCCAGCCGGACTGTCGACAATACCATCAACCTGAAAATCGAAGTTGATCCCGGTATCCAGCGCCGCGGTGACCCGCGACCAGTTCACACCCAGCGCGGTGGAGTCATCCAACACCACTTCCAGGATCCGCACCTCAATATCCACCTGGCGGTGTATCGCCCTGTTAATGTGCGCAATATATTCACCTGCGGCACGTACAAAGGCATGTTGATCGCTGATCTGCACAGTGCCGGACAAGCGGTTCACGACCATGCGGCCGCTTTCGCTGAGTATCTGACTGAGCTGTGCTTCCAGTTCGGCCCAGAAGCGGATCTCGTCTTCATGCTCGATACTGATCGAACCGTTGTCCGCATCTTCGCCGCCGCTACTGCCCTGCCCGCCTGCTGTAGATGCGCTGGCAGACGACACGGTCGCCGTGGACTTGCCGGTACCACTGCGCACCAGACGCAAATAGTCAACCGCAAAACGTTTGGTCTGCTGTGAGCGCACGCGGATCACGCCGTCATTGATCTCCCAGTAGTAGTCCAGACTGCTCAGCATCAAAGACAGCGCCTTTTCCAGGCTCACATCGCGAAACTCCACATCCAGTATGCCTTCAACATCAGGATCCAGCGCCACATTCAGATCGTAAGCGCGCGCAAACAGGCGCAGACCGTCCCGCACCGGCATGTTGTTAATCATAAAGCTGTACAACACTTCCGCTTCATCATGCCCGGTGGTCGGTTCTGCATCCGGGTAGCTCATCCGCTCCAGGGCCGGAATCTGCATCGGTTCCAGCGCAGACGGCGGCCAACTCTCCGGCTCATGGTAGCGCGGGAAATCCGTCGCCTCCGCAGGCAACAGAATGCTGCAACCCTGCAGCATCAGCAGACTGCCCAACAGCAGCAGACTGCGGATTCCGGGCACCCGCTTCATACTTCCGGCTCCAGTCGATAAAACTTGCCAAAACGCTGCAACTCCACGTGGGCCAGACCAATATGCGTGACCTGATACTCGGCCACCTTGTCACCCACCCGAACCAACCGGTTGTTAACCACAGCAGCCTTTACCCCGTCACTGACAAACAGAGCGCCTACCGTGGGCAGATCGTGACCCGACGTATTTGCGTCGATCAGCGTACTGGCAAACGGGTCGCGCTCAACGTTATCCAGCCAGCGAATCTGCTCGCGCTTGTCCGCCGCCAGTGCTCGATTGACGCGCCCATCACCCGCCTGCTCGATCGGCATGTCCATAAATGGTGGTATTTCAGAGTTTTCAGCAGCTGCTATGGAATTGTCGAAAAACAGCGGTTTGGCGATGGAATAGCCTAGATAAATGGACGCAAAAACACCCAGCGAAGCGATAAACCACGGATTATTAAACAAATTCTTTAACACAGTCTTTTAACTCCAATACACCCGGCTAAAAGCCAAACGGATCTGTAACGTCCGCAGGCGCGACTTCCTGCCCGGCAATCTCCGCAGCCGAAACAAAGCCGAATCGGTCACGCACCCAGACCTGAGCACGCAGCGACAGCTCATCCAGTTGCTGGCCGCCACCTTTGCCGTGGGTCGATACCACCTCAATATGCCAATGGTCGCTCAACACCACGCCGATTAAATCCATCGCATCGATAAACAAACTATCGGCACGCTGGCCGGAAGCTTTAAACTCCAACCAAACGGGGACTTCCAGCAAACCCGGCACGCTGGCTGCATGTGCCGGCTCAACGCGATAGGAGAATTGCATGTCGCGTCGTTCAGCAACGACAGACAGGCCTTCCGCCCAGGCCGCCAGTTCGGGAAATCCCTGAAATACTTTTTCATTTTCGGCTTCCAGCGCGTCTTTCAGGGCTGGCATGTCGATGCGGGTCAGGGCAATCTGCAGGTCACTGAGCTGATCTTCCAACTGAAATTCTGCAACTTCAGCTGCCACCAGCTGATCCAGAACCGCCAGCCGTTGGAGGTTCCAACCAATCAGGCCGAGGCAACCGAGCACCACTACCCCCGTCACAGCCACCCGCAGCGGGGTTTTGAACCACGTGTCGGCAAACAGCTGGACATTCTTCTTCAGGGCCGAGCGCAACTCCGGTATGTAGCCGTCATCGACGTCCGCCTCTGGCGCATCCGGCAGATCCGGTAGTTCAATTTCCAGACTCATCGGATCTCTCCGGCAATCGTGAAACCCAAACCCTGTTGTTCACTCAGGTACCCCTGCTTGAATTGCTCCATCCAGGTCTTGCGAAAACTCTCGTTAAGATCCAGCGACCAGGGTGATTCCGTCAGGCGATCTTCAAAGCCTGCCAGGACGCGCGCACCATGGCGCATATCACCGCTGACCAAACCTGACACTGCGACCAGCCAGCCATCACCCAATTGTTCGATGGACACTTCCGTCAGGGTCACGTCTGCCGGGGTCAAGCGGCCAAGATGCAACATCATCAGGGAAGGCAGGTTCTGACTGCTGGCGCGCAAACGCTGCAAATGCTCCTGTTTGGTCTGGCCGAACGATAACTCCTGCTCCAGTCCGTCAATGGTTGCTCTGACCGCATCACTGCGCAGACTGATTTCCCGGATCTGTTCCGCCCGGTGCGCCACGAGGCCCGTGGTAAACAAGGTCATCAATACAGCCAACACAACCACAGCAGCGGTTGACCAGACGCCGGCACGGCGCAGTACATCCTGGGTAATATTCTGCTGGGCAAACACTGAGACAAAATTTGCCGACATTTTGCCGGACAGCCGGGTCGCCCACAGCGACCAGAAATTCGGATCAGCGGCGTCCGCGTCAAAGTGCACCGGCACTTCCAGGGTCTGACGCAAACGATCAACAATCGTCCACTCCGGATGTCCCATAATCCACGCGGTATCCACTTCGCGACGCAGCTGCTGTCGGGTGTAGCGGATGGTCCGGTTCACATCAGTAATCAACCGATCGACGGTGTCGCTGTTAGCCCCGTAGTTAAGTTCGCGTACAAACAGCGCTTCACCGTCACCCAGCGCAACAATAATTTCGGTGCGCTGCTCAAAACAAGCCAACACCAACAGAAGGTCAGTGGCTGCTACATCCGTCGTGGGCAGATAATCTGAAACAATTTCGGTTAGAGGTACATACCGCTTCGGTGCAAGCCCTGCATTCGTACAGGCGGTAATCGTGTCTTCAACCACGCTCTTGGGCAGCAGATGTAACAAAACACCTTGCTGGCCATCGCTGTGCCGCACTTCGTGAAAACACCACGCGGCGTCTTCCGCAAACGGCTTGTCCTGCTGCACCCGGCGCCATAAGAACTTTTCCAGATCACGCTTGCGCATGGCGGGCAGCTCAAGGTAATCGTGGCTGTGCAGATCATGTTCGTGCACAACGGTAACATCACCCTTCGTACGCAGATCTATCTGCCTGCCTGCTTCATCCAGGGCACGGACAAAGTGTGCATGGCTTTCCACAAGCTCTGGCGCCTGCCATTGCTCAGCAACTTCACCCTTGTAGAAGCGCGCAATCCGGAATTCGCCGTACAACCAGGAAATAGCATAGCTGGTACGTTTCATATCAATCGCCCCAGAACCAGCTGCTGCCGTCGGTCTGATAGCGCAACGATACATCACGGCTGACAATCAGCTGTCGCTGGGTCACACCACCTGGATAAGGCGCTACATTAAGACCCAGTCGGGAATCCGTCAGCACATACACCGTACGCACCCCGTCGACACCACCGCTGGCTGCAGCCACCGCGCCTTCGGTGCCGGCTTCAACAAGAAAGCCCGCCTGACTGCCAGCGCTGTTCGTCAGAACCACGCGATTGAACCACCCGGCTAAATTGATGCGCTCAATCAACACCGTATCTGATTCGACAATGACAGGGCTGCCACTCTGCTGCCACACATCACCGAAACGCGCAGTCGTGTTCAGCACCGGGCTGACGCTCCCCTCCAGGCTGCTGATCAGCATAAGCCGCGGCGAGTTTGGGGGTGAACCCAAGCCTAAATCCTGGACATACCCGGGGAACACTTGATTTGCGGTGGTAAAAAAATTCGGATCAACGTAAAGGCGGCGTTGAAAATTCTTGTCGTTCAGGGTCACCCGCTGGGGTGGCAGCGCAGCAAAGTCAGCCACCGCAGTTGACCAGTTATTGATGTTTTCATCCGGAATTGCTTTATTCGCGCGGATGTAACCGGAAAGCGAATCCGCAATAGCAGCCAGGCTCTTTTTTTCCGCATCCTGATAACCGCGCTCCAGCATCTGAAAGACGCTGGGGGCCAGTGCGCCAGCCAGGATGGCCATGACGGCCATCACACCAATCAATTCGAGCAACGAAAATCCTTGCTGTACCCGGCGCATTTAGCCAATCCCCGACATGAGACTGAACAACGGCAGGAAGATGGCCGCGGCAACCATGCCGACAATGCCCAGCAGCGTCAGAATGATGAGCGGCTCCAGAATACCGAACAGGCGTTTGATGCGGCGCGGAATTTCGTCATCCATGCGCTGGGATATTTTTTCCAGGCAGGCATCCAGACGACCGGTTTCTTCCCCGACCACAATCATCCGCATAACAATCGGGCTCACCACTTCATGGTCAGCAAACGCTTCTGACATGCGCCGGCCTTCCGTCACTGCCTGTTCTGCCTTGCCCACCGCCAGCGCCATAACCCGATTGGCGACCACACCACGCACCAGCTGCAGAGCATCGACGATGGGTACCCCGGCTTTTAACAGCAGCGCCATATTGTGCGTGAAGCGCGACAGCACGAGCAGACTGATCACTTCGCCAAATACCGGCATATTCAGTTTGGCCTGATCCAGACGCATCGCCAGTGCGGGCCAACGCGCCGGCACCAGGCGGAAAAATGCAACAATGCCGGCACCTAGCAATAACAGCGCCCACCAATATGCATTGCAGAATGCGCCAATCGCCACCACCATCTTGGTCACTGTCGGCAGTTCCAGGTTAAGGCTGTCAAAAATGACAGAAAACTGCGGTACCACAAAGCTGAACATAATAAAGACAAGACCCAT
>JBCCUW010000204.1:0-7282 GCA_039196385.1 Pseudomonadota bacterium | reverse complement strand
CCTCAAAGACCAATTGTTTAACGCGGACACCGTCGCTGAGTTGAGTAGCGCGGTAAAGGCCGCTTATCCCAAATTCAAACAGCGCGCATTTGATCAGGAAGTGCTGCAGGCGTTTCCTGAGCTGGAGCTCAAGGCGCGCATTAACTGCCTGGTTGAAACGCTGCACAAACACCTGCCTGACAACTTTAATCAGGCTGTAAAAATACTCAACAAAACAATGCCGCCCCCCTTGGATCCTAAGCTGACCGATGATGATTTTGGTCACTTTATCTGGAGCGTCCCCGCTGAATATGTGGCCCGTTACGGGTGCAGCAAACAACACCTGTCCACTTCGCTCAAGTTCCTCAGGGAAGCCACCATGCGGTTCAGCGCCGAAAACGCAATCCGCCCGTTTTTACGCCAATTCCTTAAACCCACCATGGCGTTCATTCATGAGTGCGCAGAGCACAATAATTACCACGTCAGAAGGCTGGCTTCAGAGGGTATTCGCCCGCTTCTGCCCTGGGCGCCACGGGCCAATGTGCCTGTCGCTGACATAATCGAAGTTCTGGATCGGCTGTACGCCGATCCCACACGTTACGTGGTGCGCTCCGTCGCCAACACGCTGAACGACATTGCCAAAGATGAACCGCAGCTGGTACTGGACACTTTGCAGCGCTGGCGGCAAAACAAACAGGCCAACACTGACGAGTTGGCCTGGCTGACGCGCCACGCGCTGCGCACCTTGTTGAAGAGCGACCACCCCGCGGCCTTGTCACTGCTGGGTTACGCAGATCCGCCACGCTTTTCTGTCAGCAAGTTAAAGAGTAGCGCCAACCTGCGAGTGGGCGAAGCCTACCGCTGGCGCTGCGAATTCAAATCCAGCGTCGCGCAGAAACTCAAGATCAATTTGCGTATTCACTACTTACGCGCCAACGGTACTCACTCAGCCAAGGTATTTGTTGTCAAAGACGGGGAGTTTGCCGCCGGCGAACTACTGCTGATCGACAAACAGCAACCGTTTCGCCCGATGACAACGCGCACCTTGTACCCAGGTACGCACTACGCGGAGCTGACGGTAAACGGCACCGTCTGGAAGAAACGTCGGTTTATTCTGGAGGCCTAAACAGCGCCCGCAAGGCAACCCTCAGTTCAGGCAGGCCTGCAGTGCCGCAGCGCAGGCACTTGCCGTGGTCCCACCAGTAACCACGCCTTCCTGCATCTGATTCATGACAAACGCGAAACCCAGGTCACGCTGCGGATCACAGAATGCCATGCTGCCGCCGGCACCTGCGTGCCCAAAACAGCCAGTCCAGCCCAGCGGTGCCTGGGTATGGTGCAACATATATCCCAAACCGAAGTGGGTGGTGGATTTGAGCACCTGGTCAGGACCGAGACTTTGGGTGGCGGTGGCCTGCGCCAGGGTTGCCGGGGTCAGCAGCTGGGGCAGCGCACCAAATAGACACGCCAGCCCTGCGGCAGTGGCGTGGCCGCTGAGCGCGGGCATCTCAGCCCCCCGAAAGGCTGCTTGATTCATATATCCCGGCCCCATGGAAGGATTGTTGAAGGTGGCCCCGGTAACCGTGCTGGTATCTTTAAAGTCAGCCAGCATCTGCTGCATCTCCGGGGTCCAGTTTTTTTCTTCACCCAGCCGTACCCGGGCGGGCAGCATGTCCGCACACCGGACTTGCAGTTCATCTGCCAGGGTCAGATACACCGGCGCGGACAACGGCTCAGCAATTTGTTCACGTAACCATCGACCTGGGGTTCTTCCACTGTGCAGCCGCAACACCTCACCCAACAAAAATCCAAAGGTGCGCGCGTGATAACCATGTGCGCTCCCCGGCACCCACCAGAGAGAGCTCTGCTCTAGCGCTGCACAGGTTTGTGCCCAATCGTACAGCAGTGTTTTCTCAACTGGCTGCCGGAATGCCGGTAGCCCGGCCTGATGCGCCAGCAGATGCCGCACGGTCACCTGACGTTTTTGGGCGCGCTGCTGCGGATCGCTTGGCGCGTCTGCGAAAGCAGGCCAAACGTCCGCCACAGATTGGACCAGGGCCTGATCCAGACCTCCCTGCGCCTGTTCCAGCGCCTGCAGTACACAGGTGGCGGTCAGCGCCTTGGAGACAGAAAAACAACAGGCCAGCGTGTCTTCCTGCCAGGGAATCTGTCGACGGCGGTCCCGGTGACCACCCCACAGATTGACCAGATAGCGACCATCCTGCCAGACCGCCAGTGCGGCCCCCACTTCCCTGCCGCTGGTAAATCCCTGCGCAAATGTTTCGCGCACCGGCTGCAGCTCCGTGGCACAGTATCCCTCAATCATCGTCATGTTCCCGAGTAGACCTATTCTGCTATCAGCATGTCATAATGATCCATATTACGTCAGCCCGGCTAGTCGATCTGACACATGAAGGCCAGCAGCAACAAGCCGGTACCAGCAAACTAAAATGTCGCAGATCGATCTTACTCAAGGCTCCGTGCCGGTATCGCTGGCCAAGCTCACGGCCCCCATGGTGATGGGCGTATCATCCAGTATTCTGGTGCAGACACTGGAAATGGGCTTCATTGGTCAGCTCAGCACGCAGCATGTGGCCGCCATCACCTTTACCTTTCCACTGACCATGATTCTGACCAGCATCGCGCTGGGCATCAGCATCGGCACTTCATCGGTAATTGCCCGCAGCGTCGGCAGCGGTGCTCAAACCGATACCACACGTCTGGCCACGCACAGTCTGCTGCTGGTCGCGGTTTCAATGGCGGTACTGTCCGGCATGGCCTGGCTCGCCATGGACCATCTATTTCTGGCCATGGGCGCCGGACCCGACCTACTGGTGTTGATTCACAGTTATCTGGACATCTACTTACCAGGTACGGTGCTCTTTACGGTGACGATGATTCTGAGCAGTATCATGCGCGCCAACGGCAACGCCAACATCCCGGGGCTGGTGATGACCCTCGGCGCGGGGTTTAACCTGCTGATTGATCCCATTTTGATATTTGGCTGGTTCGGGCTGCCACGCATGGAGCTGGCCGGCGCAGCCACAGCAATGACCATTACGCGCGTGCTGACCACAATTGTGATTCTGTATTACGTCCTGCGCGGCAATATGATGCAAACCCAACGCATACTGCGTGGGTTCATTGCTTCAGCCAGGCGTATTTTACACATCGGTCTGCCCGCCATGGCCACGCAACTGATTGGCCCGGTCACCGGCGTGGTGATCACCCGCATGCTCGCCCAGCACGGGGAAGTGGTTGTGGCCGGGTTTGGGGTGGCCACGCGAATTGAGGCCCTGGCCGCGATGCTACTATTTGCGCTGTCGGGTTCAATAGGGCCTTTTGTGGGCCAGAACTGGGGCGCTAAACAACAACAGCGGGTGGCTTCCGGTATTCGTGTGAGCTACCAGTTCTGCCTGCTTTGGGGACTATTTATTGCCATCCCGCTGCTCTTGTTCGGACAGGTCGTCTCAAGTTGGATTGAACCGTCCACACCCGTCATCCAGGTGGCCGCCCTGTATCTGGCGATTGTCCCCTGGAGCTACGGCCTATGGGGGGTGCTGATGATGGCATCTGCTTCATTTAATGCGCTGGGCAAACCCCTGCCCAGCACGATTCTCTCGTTCACGCGCATGTTTATAGTGTATGTCCCGCTGGCAATAGGGTTAAATCACCTCTACGGATTTCAGGGTATATTCATCGCCACGCTGATCAGTAATGTGTTGATGGGTGTCGCCGGGTACGGATGGTTGAGGAGCAGATATAATCGCATGAGCCGGGCGGTCTGATATGTGGAAAAGGCGTGCGGGCACATTGTCCGCCATTTTTTTGGGTTTTGCCCTCTGCCTGGTGCTATACGTCCCGGTGCTGCTGATCACCCTGCTACTCAGCCTGTTGAAACCCCTGCGGCGCCTGCCGATGGTGTGGACCTTTATTACCTGTTATCTGTTCTATGAGTGCGCGGGCGTGTTACGCCTGACTTGGGTGTGGCTGCGATACCGCCACGATCCTGATTGGATACGTAAAAACCGCCTGGTACAGATATGGTGGGCACGCTCCCTGCTGCGCATGGGTGCTTTTGTTTTCCGGTTGGATTTTGCCGCCAGTGGTACGGAGGCACTGCCAGGCAACAGCGCGCTGATGTTTGTGCGTCATGCCAGCCTGGGCGATACCGTGATTCCATTGGTGTTCTTTTCTTACCCGCGTAACAACGAGGGCATTCGCTACGTCATCAAAAAAGAGTTGCTGATTTCGCCAAGCCTGGACATCGGCGGCCATCGTCTGTCTACCGTGTTTGTTGACCGTTCCGGGTTGGATACGGAACACGCTCTGGCCACGGTCGGCAATATGACCGCTACCGCCCCGGAGGATGAATCGCTGTTGATTTTTCCTGAAGGCACGCGCAATACCCGCAGCAAACGCCAGCAATTACGCAACAAAAGCCCGCACCTGGCTGAGCAACTTGAGCGCTGGCCGGACTTGCTGCCACCGCGCATGGGCGGCGTGGGCGCCATGCTGGAAAACAACCCGGGCAAAGACGTGGTATTTGCGGCCCACACCGGCTTCGAAGGTTATGCCAATCTGACAGAACTTCTCAGCGGCACCTGGCAAAAAAGCACTGTGCGCATTCACCTATGGCGCGTGCCTTACGCAGACATCCCGGCAGACTATAAATCTTTTCTATTCGAACAGTGGGATAATATGCAGGCCGTGATTAACGACCTGCGCCAGCAGGAATCCAATACTTAGAACCCCGACGCTTAGCTGACGTCCAGCCAGTACCCGCCATCGTGGTGCGCTTTGACGTGCCCAGCGGTCGGAGTCGCAAAGTGTGTGCCGATGATCAGTATGTTCTGATCCACATACCTGGCCAGCAGATTTTCACGGGTGCTGCGACCCTGCGCTTGATCATAGTCCGCTGAGCTGCACCAATCGGTCCGCGTCATCTGCACTGGATGGTGGATACAGTCGCCCGTAATCAATGCTTCTTCACCCTGTGAGGTAATGTGCACACTGACGTGTCCTGGCGTGTGACCCGGTGTAGGCTCCAGACGCACTTCATCGCAAATCTGGTGTACTTCCTCAACAAAATCCACCATGCCCGCGTCAACCACAGGACGCACTGAATCCGCCAGTACCGGGCCGTATTCTTTTTCGTCTCCATGGGCGTCCCAATAAGCCCACTCCTTGGTCGCGACAAGATACCGGGCATTGGGAAACGTGGGCACCCATGCATCATCGACCAGCATGGTGTTCCATCCCACATGGTCAACATGCAGATGCGTACACATGACCGTATCAATAGACTCCCGCGGATAGCCCGCAGCCGCCAGATCTTCGAGAAAGTTGGTCTGCAGATTGCTCCAGGCGGGAATATTGCGCTGTTTGTCGTTGCCAATACAGGTGTCGACGATAATCCGGCGGCTCCCGGTATCGATGATCAACGCGTGCACGCTCATGATGAGGTTGCCGTCAGCATCCATGAAATGCGGTGCCATCCACTCGATTTCCCGGCACGCTTCGCGGGTGGCTTCAGGCAGGATAAATCGGGTTCCCCCGGCGACCTCCATTTCCACCACCCGGGTCACGCTTACATCACCAATTTGCCATTTCTGCATTGCCGCTCTCCCCTTGCATGACTGCTTAAGATATCAAATTTCCGGGCTGCATAGAGTTGCCCTTCTGCAGGTTCTTTTTTGGTATCTTTATCGCTGACTATTCGAGGTGGAGCCCCCATGGGAATTGTAGATGTCGCAAAAACGCTGGTTGAAGTCCCCGGCTTATTAAAACTGAAGAAAGGCCTGGCCCCCCGGCCTCTGGATACGCCGGACTGTCTGGGCGCGCGGGTTGAGGCCAACGCCGCAAACCTGGGTACAAACAACGCCATCATTTTTGAAGGGCAACAGGTGACCTGGGCGGAATTCAACGCACTCGCAAACCGGTACGCCAACTTCTTTGTAGAAAACGGGGTAAACCGCGGCGATACCATCAGCATTATCATGGAAAATCGAATTGAGTTTCTCGCGCTGATTGCCGGCTTAAGCAAAATTGGTGTCACCGCCGCATTGATCAACACTAACCTGCGCGGTCGCCCACTGACCCACTGTATTTCCGTGACCGAGTCCCGCAAATGTGTCGTCGGCGCAGAACTGGCCGACGCTGTAGCCGAGGTAACCGGTGAGCTGAACCTGCAGACGGGCGCTGACTATTTTGTTGTGCCGGACGGTACCAACGCGCCATTCAATGGTGATGGCTGGGCTACCGATCTGCAACAGGCAAGTGCCGACAGCAGTCCCGCGAATCCTGCCGCAACCGCGCAAACCACACTGGGTGAAACCGCTCTGTACATTTTTACCTCCGGTACCACCGGCCTGCCTAAGGCAGCGGTGCTGTCGAACCGGCGTTTTCTCATGAGCTGCGACCTGTCCGCCAAAGCGGGTTTGAAGTGCACGCCCAAAGATCGATTGTATCTGTGCCTGCCGCTGTACCATGGCACCGGGTTAATGATCGGCGCTGGTGCCGCCATTGCCGCGGGCAGCAGCATGTTTATCCGGCGCAAGTTTTCCGCCCGCAGTTTTTTGCCCGAGATACGCGAACATGGCTGCACCTGCCTGGTTTATATCGGCGAACTGTGCCGCTACCTCACCAACAGTGAAGCAGGTCCGGACGATCACAACAGCCCCTTGAAGCGTATGATCGGCAACGGCCTGCGTCCTGACGTCTGGACAGATTTCAAGCAACGCTACGGCGTCAAAAGGATCTGCGAGTTTTACGGTTCATCTGAGGGTAACGTCGCATTTGTTAACCTGCTGAACAAAGACTGCACGGTGGGTATGACGTCTGCACCGGTGTCGCTGGTGCAATACGACGTCCACAACGATGAACTGGTGCGTGACAACGACGGCTACTGCATTCCTGTGAGCCCGGGTGAGCCAGGCCTGCTGTTAGGCAAAATCACCCCGGATTCGGTCTTCGAAGGTTATACAGACGCTGAAGCGACGGAAAAGAAGGTGCTGCGCGATGCGCTGGAAAAAGGCGACGCGTGGTTCAACACCGGTGATCTGATGCGCACCGTCGACGTGGGTTATACCCTGGGTTACGAGCACTACCAGTTTGTCGACCGCGTCGGCGATACGTTCCGCTGGAAATCCGAAAACGTATCCACGAATGAGGTTGGGGAAATCATCAACGGCTTTCCGCAAGTCAAGTTCTGCAACATTTACGGTGTTGAGATACCCGGCGCAGACGGCAAAGCCGGGATGGCTTCGATCAACCTGGCCGATGACGTCACCGCTCTGGATCT
>JBCCUW010000203.1:0-7311 GCA_039196385.1 Pseudomonadota bacterium | reverse complement strand
GCCAGGTCCAGCGTGCAGCATGGGAATTTCAGCCTATAATCTAACAAAGCTCTAACGCTGCCTGTCCGGGTGAGCGCCCGTTTCGGAGAATGGTTCGGCCATGCGAACGTTTACTATTGATATGCGCTTGAATCGCACCCAACTGGAAGCATTTTATGCGGGCCAGGTGAGTCATGTGTGGGTGCGCGACGTGAATGGTGTGCGTTTGCAGTTCCCCCTCCAGCATCTGCGTCCGTTTATTGACCACAATGGTGTCCGCGGTCGTTTTACACTCCAGGTCAAGCCTGATAACAGCCTGCTGAGCATCAAACGCGCTTAGTGTTACTTTAATTCCCGTCAACCTCGCATTGACGCACTAATTAGGGGCGTATTTTGAAGCCTCCGCCTCTGTGTTGCACCATGTTGAAGAATATGCACAGAAATGTGGCGTTGTGCGTTCCCATCCTGAATAATATCCGCGGGATTTGTGAGCGAACGTTCTTTGAGGGGAATATTGTGAAGCGAGTAATTGCAGCCTGTGCAGGCCTGGTGCTGTGCGCGCCGGCTTATGCTGACACCTTAAACGGTGCTGACACCGCGTGGATTTTAACCGCCACGGCGCTGGTGTTGTTTATGACCATTCCCGGTCTGTCGTTGTTTTACGGTGGGCTGGTGCGAACCAAAAACGTACTCAGCGTACTGATGCAGTGTTTTACCATTACCTGCGTAGCGTCAATTCTCTGGCTGGTGGTAGGTTACTCACTGGCCTTTGGAGATGGCGGCGCCGCCAACGCCTTTATTGGCGGTTTTGGTAATGTGTTGTTTGCCAATATTGGTGAAGACACCCTGTCTGGCGCGTTGCCGGAAAGTTCTTTTGCGCTGTTTCAGATGACTTTTGCCATTATCACCCCGGCTTTGATTGTGGGTGGTTTTGCTGAGCGCATGCGCTTCTCCGCGGTCATCGTGTTCAGCGCAGCCTGGCTGCTGCTGGTGTACGCACCCATCTGTCATTGGGTCTGGGGTGGGGGCTGGCTTAGTGATCTGGGTGTGATGGACTTTGCTGGTGGCACCGTGGTGCATATTACTGCCGGTGTGGCGGCACTGGTCGCAGCGCTGGTACTGGGAAATCGACGTGGTTTCCCGGAACAGGCGATGCCGCCCCACAACATGACGTTGAGCATCATGGGGGCCGGGATGCTCTGGGTAGGGTGGTTCGGCTTTAACGGCGGAAGCGCCCTGGCGGCCAATGGTGACGCGGCGATGGCCATGCTGGTTACCCATATCTCTGCAGCAGCGGGTGCGTTTACCTGGATGTGTGCGGAATGGTTCAAATACGGCAAGCCATCAGCCCTGGGTGCAGTGACGGGTATGGTTGCCGGATTGGGGACGATTACGCCAGCATCCGGTTTTGTGGGTCCTGCGGGCGCGCTGGTCATTGGCTTGTCTGCGGGCGCAGTTTGTTTTGTCGCGACCAACTTCATTAAACGGACCCTGAAGATTGACGATTCTCTCGACGTCTTTCCGGTCCACGGTGTGGGTGGCATTCTCGGTACACTGCTCACCGGTGTCTTTGCCAGCAACGCGCTCGGTGTCTTCAGCGGTCAACATGATATTGCCATCGGTAGTCAGTTGGGCATTCAGGCGATTGGTGTGTTGGCCACCATCGGTTATACCGCCGTGGTCACCTTTATCATCCTCAAACTGACCGGTGTGCTCCTGGGCAACCGCGTTACCGACGATGAAGAGCTTGAAGGACTTGATCTGGTGGCGCACAACGAAAGAGGTTACGACCTCTGAGCTGATGCATCCCTGAGCGCGGCTTCGGGTCTGCCTGGCGCATGACCCGAAGTGCCGTTCTGTGAGCAGGTGCACACCGATTGTTCAACTTCTGCGCACATCTGCCGCTATGCTGAATGAACACTGTCATTCAGTCATACGCAAAACGGAGGGCTGCGCGGTTACATGGTGCAATTATTCAGCCCTGCAGCGGTTGGGGTGTTGTCGAATTCAGCTTCTGGTTTAACGGCGTTGCCGCAGCCTGCGCGTCAGGCTGCGCGGCAGGCGACGGTAGAGCCGTTTGCGCGACCTGAACCACTCCAGACCAACCTTTCTGTGCGTCCCGGCACCCAGGTGGAAGCGTCAGCAGACACTCGTAAAATAGCCCTTCAACTGCAGGTTGAAACCCGCGAAGGTGATGTCATTGAGCTGGACTTCAGCCAGCTGACAGCGCGTACGGCGGCACAGATTCAGCAGGGTGGGAACTCACTCAGTGCCAATGCGGAGAGTTTCAGTGAGCAGATACAGGTTTCTGTGCGTGGTGAGCTCTCGGCTGAAGAGCAGCAGGCGTTGGACGGTCTGCTGAGCGCGGTGGAGCGTGCCGCGGCAGGTTTTTTTGCTGACAATCCTGCACAAGCAGTGACTGAGTTGATGCAGTTGCCTTTTGATTCAGCAACCCTCAGTTCCCTGTCGCTGGATCTTTCGCTGAGCAAAACCACCGAATACCTGCAGGTTGCCAACGATTCGTCCCAGGCTTCGCTGGATAACCTGCGCCGCAGTAGTGGGGGCTTTGCTGAGTTGCTGGACGATCTGGCGCAACGCCAGAAACAGTTGATCGACCAGGCGCAGACGTTGCTGCAGCCCGCCAGCGGGGCCGGTCTGGTGCGTGAGCTGTTTCCGGCGATGTTGACGTTACTGCAGGACGCGGCTCCTGCAGCCACACAGTCTGCTTAGCTGGACTGACCCCGGCGATAACCCCGGCGATAGGCGCGCTGGACGAGGAAGTCCATCAGTTGCGCGAAACTGTAGCCCAGATGGCGGGCACCATCCGGATACAGACTTGTGGGGGTCATTCCCGGCAGGCTGTTCACCTCCAACAGATAAATTTCGTCGCTGTCCGTGACGATGAAATCCGCCCTGGATAAATCCCGCATATCCAGCGCCTCGTGGGCTCGCACGGCAATGCTCTGCAATTGTTGTGAGGTGGCCTCGGACAAGACAGCTGGCACGATGTGTTCACTGTGTCCCGCGGTGTAGCGATTGTTATAGTCGTACCACTCGTCGCTGGCGGTCACTATTTCAATAACCGGATGGGGCACCGGCCCGTCATCCGTATCCAACACGCCAACGGTAATTTCGCGGCCCATCACGTAGGGTTCCACCAGGCACGGGCCAAACTGCAGGCCGGTGCGGAGCGCTTCACCAATGTCACCGCCATTCGGCAATGGCGTTACTCCGATAGCAGAGCCCTGATTGAGTGGTTTGATGACCACACGTTCGCCAAAGCGGGCTGTAATTGTGGCAACGGTTTCCCCCGGATCGCTTAAGTTCGCAACGTGAATATCATCTGCCACCGGCAGGTTGTGCTGGCGAAACAGATGTTTGGCGACCGCTTTATCCATCGCCAGCGCGCTCCCGTGCACGCCGCTGCCCACGTACGGTAAACCTAACAGCTCCAGAAAGCCTTGCACGGTGCCATCTTCGCCCGGTGGCCCGTGTAAGGCCGGAAACACAACATCCGGGGTCAGCGCCAGCAGTTCCCGGGCACAGTTTTCGTCTAACTCAATGCCGTGACAGGTGTGCCCGATCTCCTGCAGTGCAGCAATAACCTGAGTGGCTGAATTGCGGGACACGTCTGCTTCAGCAGATGCGCCACCCTTGAGTACGCCGATTGTGAGCGGATTTGAGGTCATTCCGAATTGTTTTCCTTGCTTAGTACGGTCAGGTAGGTCGCAGTGAGTCCCGGGGCGCAACGACACACCAGCGTTCATGGTCGCGCCACGCGCCATTGATGTACAAGAATCCCCGGGAGTAGCCTTCGCGGACAAATCCGCAACGTTCCACCAACTTCTGCGAACGTTTGTTGTCCGGCTGAATATTGGCTTCCAGTCGGTGCAGGCCGAGTGTGTTCAAAGCGTACTCCACCACCTGGTTCAAGCCTTCCTGCATATAGCCCTGGCCGTGAAATTCGGCACCCACGTAGTAGCCCAGCGATGCACTCAGGAAAGAACCGCGGACAATGTTGTTAATGTTTACCACGCCGACAATGCGATTATCCTGGTGCCGGCAGATGGCAATGCCTTCGTGATCTTCCCGGGCGATGCGTTGCAGATAATATTTGTACATCATCGGCGAGGTGGGCGCGCTGATCCAGGGCGCGTGCAGTGTTTCGCTGTTGCGCATCAGGTGGATGAACTCATCTTCGTCGCTGCGCACGACTTTGCGAATAAAGGTGCGCTGTGTGGGACTGGTGTTCATTGGCCGACTCAGTCCTCCGCGTCCTCAGTCCGCTTTACTTCCAGGATGAAAATTTCCCAGAGGGTAGGCGGGATCAAGGCCATGCCCAGCACCATGATATACACGGGGTGGCTGAGCAGACGTTCGCCATGGGGCCACATCTCATGCAGATCAAAATCCATGGTCTGCCATCCCAGGATGCCCGCGGTAGTCAGAGCAAAGCCCAGAGTCAGGAGTATGAAACGTGTCAGCAGCCGTAGATGCATTGCGCTATTTCAGTTGTTGGTGGCCAAAAATGTAGGCAGCACCGCGCCGCTTCAGCCAGGCTTGACTGAACTCATCAAGCCGGTAGCGACGCGCAACCGAGTCATGATCCGGTGCCGCAGGATCATATACGTGCACATGCTCCTCTGTCACAGCGGTCAGGGTCACCAGGTGTCCGCCCGTTTGTGTTAAAGGTGCACCGCGCAGGTGGTCTTTGTCAAAGCGAATGCTGCACACGATGGGGGTGTCCCGTTGCAGTATTGTTGCCACCTCGTGCCAGTCGCTGAAGACTTCCACCGCGCCGACAATGCCACAGCGAGCGGCCCAGCGGATCGCCAGCGGCCAGGCCCCGTAAGCTCGGGTTAGTGGATCGAAACAGGCTTCAACGCTGGCGTCCCAGGCCGGTGGTTGCGGGTACCGGCTCAGTGCCATAGCCAGCGCGGTGGGTGAGCAGATGCGTTGTCTGATCGCGGCTTCTGCCTGCATCTGGCTTAACGGTAGCGGCGGTGTGGTCACACCTGTGCTGAAGTTTGCGGTAGGTGGTTCAATCTCCAATGCCCGGGAAGTGACGCAGAGCAGGTAGTCCGACATCTCGGCGGGGTGTGTGCCCGCATCAACGCTCAGTGAAATTTGCACATTTTGCAGAGCGGCATTGGTATGCCAGCAATCAATATGCGCGGTGACCGGTGGGATGTTCTGGGGCTCTTGCGCCTTGTCGTCTGTATCTTCTGTAACCTTTTTTGCTGTGACTTTTTTTGCTGTGACTGTTTTTGCAGAGTCCGGTGGTGCACTGGGCACAGGATGTAACGGCACCAGGACATCCTTAGCGGTGGCTCCGGCATGTGCTGCATCTGCAGCTGATTCTGCGCGGGCGTGCAGCGTAAATTGAAATTCTGCCGGATGATACAGCTGCGCGAAACTCGGCACGATTATGCAGCCGGCAGGGCATTCCCCCAGGTGAATGCTGGTGTGCCAGCGTTGGCCGCTACGCGTCCACTCCGCGCGACCAGTCAACGGCAGGGGGTAGTTTGATTGAGCAACAACGTCACCCAGGCGAATTGCAGATTCCATAGGGTGACTTTAACAAAGAATGCTGTGGCAATGTGCTGGGCCGGGTACACTGTGGCCGCGTATTTGTTTGTCCGGGGGCCTTGTGCCGCAGTTGATACTCTATTCCACGTCCGATTGCAGTCTTTGTGAGCAGGCGATGGATCTGTTGTTTTGCCAGCGGGAATTAGCTGCCGCTTTGCAGGTGATTGATGTGGCCCTGGACGACAATCTGGTGCTTCGTTACGGGGAGCGCCTGCCGGTACTGCAGGTGGTCAGCGAGACCGGAAGGCCGGACGGGACTGAGGATGAGTTTGCCGGGCCCTGGCAAGCGGCTGAATTGGGTGTGTTCTTACGCCGGATCGCTGAAGCCGAATAAACGTTGTGCATTGGCCGTTGTCGCCCGAGCGATGTCCTCAGTGGACTCCTCGCGCAATGCTGCAATGGCTGTGAGGACTGAGCCCAACAGTGCTGGTTCGTTGCGCCGCTTGAGCCGCCCGGGCAGGTTGTGCTGCATGAGAAAGTTCCCGGGTGCATTGTGCGGCTTCAGAAACGGGGCATCGGTTTCGATGACCAGACGTTCCAGCGGTATCTGGCGGATCAGCTCGCGCAGGTTTTGCCCGCGGCGTTCATCAGCAATCCAGCCGGTGATGCCAATTGAGAAACCTGCGGCCAGGTAAGCTTCCAATTCATCACCGGTACCCGTAAAGCAGTGGATGAGTACGGGCGGGAGGGGAGTGTGCTGTTGTAACTGCCTCAACACTTCGCCATCGCTCTCCCGATCATGCACAAATAACGGTTTTTGCAGATTCACTGCCAGCGCAATCTGCTGTGCAAAAGCGTTGATCTGAGCATCCCGGGGGCTGAAGTTGCGATAGAAGTCCAGACCGGTCTCGCCGACAGCGCAGACCTCGGGTTGGTGTGCCAGTGTAGCGAGTTGTACCTGCCAGTCAGGGGGTAATTCGGCAACATCGTGAGGGTGAATACCGGCAGTTGCTAACAGCCGCGGTGAATTGCTGCTTGCATGATTAGCGGCAACGGATTCGATCGCTGCGGTACTGGCGGCCAGGTCGGTCGCTACCACCAGAATGCCGCTAACCCCGGCTTCAGCAGCCCTTTTCAGTACCGCCTCGCGATCATTGTTGAACTGACTGTTCAACAAGTTGACGCACACATCTATGAGCTTCAGGGCGGGGTGACCCATTGTTCTACCGGCAGCAGGATCGGCGACGGTGTGTTGAGCCGGTTGCCGTACACGTGGCGGAAAGCCAGTACGTTTTTCACATAGTTGCGTGTTTCACGGAAGGGAATGTTCTCGATCCACACATCCACCGGCATATTTTCGATACCCTTTATCCAGCGATCTACGCGGTGTTCGCCTGCATTGTATGCAGCAATCGCCAGCGGGGTCTGCTGGTTGTAGCGCTCCATGAGCCAGGCCAGGTGATAGCTGCCCAGCTGGATATTGGTCGTGGGGTCATACAGATCGTCCGCGGACGGAACCGGCTGTTTTGCGCGCCGCGCCACCAACTTGGCGGTACTGGGCAATAGCTGCATCAGACCCCGGGCGTTGGCGGTGGAGCGGGCCTTGGCTTCCATAGCTGATTCCTGCCTGGCAATGGCAAACAACAAGGCGGTGGGTAAGCCACTGGCCAGACTGCCCTGGCGGAATGCGGGTTCGTGCGCGAGCGGAAACCGCAGGTGCAGATGATTGCTCGCCTCAGCGATATTCGCCGTTTGAATGGCCAGAGGAATCAGGCCAATCTGCTTGGCCAGTTCCGCCGCGAT
>JBCCUW010000202.1:0-7317 GCA_039196385.1 Pseudomonadota bacterium | reverse complement strand
CTTTTTCTCTCTTCCCTTTTGTTATTGCAGAATGTTTCGGCCTTCAGCGCGGCGCGGGTCTTTAGTTGCGCAACACCCGCTCAGCACTGAATCAAATTGGCTCGTATTCTGTTGCTCCGTGCAGTCCCTTCAAGTTTTAACGACGCTTAGACGTCTTTTCCGGTTTTACCCGTTAGCTCCCCGATCTATTTCCCGGCAGGGCTTGATCGGCAGCAAAATTAACAGATCGTTTTCGGGTAATCAACGCTTAATCGTTAAAAAATCAATCAGTTAATGCGTGTTTCTAATTCGCCGGTCATAATATCGGGCATCGGAGGACTCATGACCAATTTTTACGCCGAACTTGACCAGGTATTTGCCGAAAACTTGCAGCGCGATGCGTTGCGGATGCCGGATGGCACCGTCTGGCTGTTTGCGGATCTGCGTGCACAAGTGGCCCGTCTTGCGGCGCTGTTGGTGCAACACAATGTTACACCTGGCGAGCGGGTCGTGGTGCAGGTCGATAAATCGCCCCACAACCTGGCCTTGTATCTAGCCTGCCTGCGCATCGGTGCGGTGTATGTGCCTCTAAACACTGCCTACACCGAGGCCGAGCTGGATTACTTTGTAGGTGATGCGAGCCCGCAGTTGTTTGTGGGTAAAACAGCGCGCTCAGACGTCACCAGCCTGACTCTGGCGGGTGATGGCACGGGCACGTTGCAGACACAACTGGCGGCGCTGCCCGCGGACGCCAGTGGGCGCATTGCTGAGCGTGATGCTGAGGACCTGGCGGCCATTGTGTATACCTCGGGCACCACCGGGCGCTCCAAGGGCGCCATGCTGTCGCACCATAATCTGGCGTCTAATGCACATAACCTCACAGCAGCCTGGGGTTGGCAGCATGACGATGTGCTGCTGCATGCGCTGCCCATTTTCCATGTGCACGGCTTGTTCATCGCCACCCACTGTGCGCTGCTGAATGGCAGCACCATGGAGTTTCTACCCAGATTTGATGTGGCCCAGGTGCAGAAGGCGTTGCCGCGCTGCACGGTTATGATGGGTGTGCCTACGTTCTACAGCCGCCTGTTGGCAGACTCTGATTTTCCGGCGGGCCCCCTGGATCATATGCGGGTGTTCATTTGTGGGTCCGCACCTCTGACCGAGCCGGTGTTTAATGCGTGGACCGAACGCACCGGGCACCAGATTCTGGAGCGTTACGGCATGAGCGAAACCATTATCAACACTACTAACCCGCTGGATGGGGCGCGGGTGCCCGGTACGGTCGGGTTCCCATTGCCGGAGCTGCAGCTGCGTATTGCAGATGCGCAAGGTACGCCGCTGGCGGCCGGTGAGGTGGGCATCATTGAAGTGAAGGGTCCCAACGTGTTCAGCGGCTATTGGCAAATGCCGGAGAAAACCGCAGAAGAGATCCGCGCTGATGGCTTCTTTATAACCGGAGACCTGGGAACCGTGGATGAAGAGGGCCGTGTGTCCATCGTAGGCCGCGGAAAAGATTTAATAATATCAGGCGGTTACAACGTATATCCAAAAGAAGTTGAAAGATTGTTGGACGACCTTCCCGGGATTGAAGAAGCCGCCGTGATCGGCATTCCCCATGCGGATTTTGGTGAAGGTGTGGTGGCTGTAGTGGTTCCCACTGATTCAGCGGTGGCGCTGGATGCGGTTGAGCAGGCATTACAGGGTCAGCTGGCGCGTTTCAAACAACCGAAAATTATCGTCAACGTGGACGAATTACCCCGCAATACCATGGGAAAGGTACAGAAGAATCTGCTTCGAGAACAATACGCGGATCTATTTTCCGAAACCTGAGCTTGCAGACGCCTGAGCGAGGCCCAGGCGCCTGGTTGTGATCAGACGTGCAGTCTACTGCGCTTCGCTCACGCCAAGACTGTCACGCAATTCGCGCTTCAGAAATTTGCCGGACGCATTGCGTGGCAGCGGCTTGTCCATGAACCACACGTATCGCGGGATCTTGTGCGCGGCGATCAGGCTGCGACAGTGATTGCGCAGATCGTCTGCGGACGCGCCGGCATCTCCATTGCAGTAGATGGCAACCCCCACTTCTTCCCCGAGTCGATCATCGGGCACCCCGAATACGGAACATTCCGCGACGGCATCGTGCTCAAACAGTGCGCTTTCGACTTCTGCGCAGTAGATGTTTTCCCCGCCACGCAGCACCATGTCTTTGATGCGATCGACAATATAGAGGAACCCGTCTTCATCCTGACGGGCAACGTCACCGGTGCGCAGCCAACCCTCCTGGATGGTTTCAGCCGTGGCGTCCTCACGATTGAGATAGCCACGGATCACCTGAGCGCCGCGCACCCATAGCTCGCCGGTTTCACCTTGGCCAACCTCCTGGCCGTCGGGATTTACAATTTTTGCTTCGTAGCAGGGCATGGCCGGCCCGCAACTGTCTGGCTTGTCGACAAAAAAGTCCGCGCCAATGGAGGTGATAATGCCGCAGGTTTCGGTCATACCGTAGCCGGTGCCGGGGCGGGCGTTGGCGACACTTTCATCAATTTTGCCCACCAGATCCGGCTGCAGTTGTGCACCACCTCCACCCAGGCTGAGCAGACTGGAGGTATCCGTGCTGGCGAAATTCGGGTGTGCAATCACTTCCCGCGCCATCACTGGCACGCCGGTCATCGCGGTGATGCGCTCCTGTTCAATCAGCTGCAGTGCGTCGCCGGCATCCCACTTATACATGTGTACCAGCTTACCGCCACCCAGCGTGGTGCCATGGGCGACACAGTTGTTTGCGGTCACATGGAATAGCGGGGTGGTCACCAGAGCGGCCCCTACCGGCGGCTCTTCGTCTGCGGCCATCAGGCCCTGTTGTACCGCCAGCGTGCGCAACGTGGCGGCGGCAAACATCATTGACCAGATGTTGGACACACAGCCACGATGGGTCAGCTGGGCGCCTTTAGGTCGCCCGGTGGTGCCGGATGTATAAAAGATACAGGCATCAGAATCCGGGTCGATATCGATCTGCGGTAGTTCACCGGCTGTCGCGATCACCGATTGCCACGGCGTAAACTCCGGCAAGCCGCTGGTATCGTCTACTCGCACGCCAACCAGCACAATCTGGTCGATGCCCGGATGTTCAACCACCCGCTCCAGGCGTTCGCGATCAGCAATCAGCACCTTGGGCGCAGAGTCATCCAGGGCGTAGGTCATTTCCGGCGCGGTCCACCAGGCGTTCATACCCACCACTGTGGCACCCATCGCCAGGGTGGCCCAGTAGGTCAGTAGCCATTCGGGATAGTTGCGCATGGCTATCGCCACACGATCACCGGGGTTAACGCCCTGGCTGGCCAGCCAGTGGGCAATATTGGCTACCTGTTGATGGGCTGCGGCATAGGTCAGACGCTCGTCGTTGAACACCAGGTAATCACGCTCGGCGTAAGCCGCACTGGCTAACCAGACCTCGCGCAAGCTGTTGGGCGCTTTGGCATAAATGCGCGTGGGGTTGTTACGGATATCGATAGTGTCAATTTCAAAGTCGGCGCCAGGCGCGGTCAGCGCCTGCCACACCTGCTTGTATTCTGCGTACACATTCCCTCCCAGGATGTTCCAGTACTGCTGTGCGACCGCAGACTGTACAAGATTTATGGCTAATTCCAAAGCTGTGGCGCGGCTTTTGAGGCACAATGCGGGTTTTCGAATAAATGGGGATGGTCTATGAAATTTGGTCTTGTACCGGTCAATGTCGGTGTCAGCAGCGTGGAGCAGATGGTCGGGCTGGCGCAACTGGCGGAGCAGCACGGTTTTGAATCCGCCTGGACCTTCGAGCACGCCATTGTGCCGTTGGATTACGCGTCAAAATACCCCTATAGCCCCAGTGGCAAAATGGGCGCTGCCCCGGAAACCAACTTTGTGGATCCGCTGATTGCTTTGTCCAATATCGCGGCGCAAACCAGCACGCTGAAGCTGGGCACCGGGGTTAACATTTTGCCTCAGGCCAACCCGTTGTATGTGGCGAAACAGGCCGCCAGCCTGGATT
Organism: Pseudomonadota bacterium; assembly: GCA_039196385.1. Taxonomy (GTDB): domain Bacteria; phylum Pseudomonadota; class Gammaproteobacteria; order Pseudomonadales; family Azotimanducaceae; genus UBA4421. The sequence continues at coordinate 3,311 of JBCCUW010000202.1, read as the reverse complement.
TTCTCAGTGGTGGCCGATTTATGCTGGGGGTCGGTATCGGCTGGCTCCAGGAAGAGTTTATTGCCGCCGGGGTGCCGTTTGAGCGGCGCGGCGCCCGTTTTGATGACTACATGGCGGCGTTACGCAAAATCTGGTCCGGGGACACGGTGGATCATCAAAGCGAATTCATCAACTGGCAGGGTTTCAAAAGTTATCCGGCTGCACCCTCGCTGCCGGTGGTGATGGGCGGGAACAAAGGTCGCGCGTTTGCCCGGGTGGCGGAGTTTGGCCAGGGCTGGTTTGCACCAACTTCCGAGCCGGACGCACTGGCGGCGGACATGGAACAACTGGCCGCTGCGTGTGACACCGCGAAACGTTCGCTGGATGATATTGAGATCACCTGCATGTGGACGGGTCAGGGTGGTCAGGAAAGCATCGAGGCGCTGGCTGCAGCAGGGGCACATCGGCTGGTGATCCCATTGCCCGCGCTGGGTCAGAACCCGGCGGAGGGGATTGCCAGAATCAGCGCTGAATATATCCAGTAGGCGTGTAAAGCGGGGTAGGCCACGTGGTAAGTGAACTCTGGCAATACGGGGTTGTAGAGCTGGCGGCAGGACTGCGCGCTAATCAGTTCAGTGCCGTTGAAGTGCTGCAGTCGGTGCTGGCGCGGATGGATGCGTGTAATCCAGCGCTGAACGCCATCGTTGAAGATTTGCGCGAACCCGCGTTGCAGCGCGCCGAGGTGCTTGACCAGCTGGCCCATCAGGGGCAGTGGCAGGGTCCGCTGCACGGCATCCCGGTGACCAGCAAAATTAATGTGGATCAGATGGGACTGTCTACTAACAACGGACTGCCGGCCTTGGCCGGACATCGCGCCACCGCTGATGCGCCGGTGGTCAAGCTGTTACAGGACGCGGGCGGGGTGGTTTTTGGTCGCTCTAACGCGCCGGAATTATCCATGCGCGCCACGACGGATAATCCGTTGTATGGCCGCACGGGCAACCCCTGGGATGAACAGGCCAGCCCGGGTGGTTCTTCCGGTGGCGCGGGCAGTGCGGCGGCTGCCGGTATGGGACCGCTGCACCATGGTAACGATATTGGTGGGTCGTTGCGGTTTCCGGCTTACGCCTGTGGAGTCACCTCGTTAAAACCCACTAATGGGCGAATTCCGGCTTATAACCCCAGTGCCACCAGCGAACGCGGCATGTTGGCGCAGCTGATGTCGGTCCAGGGGGTGATCTGCCGACAGGTTGCTGACCTGCACCACACGTTGCCCGCATTGTTTGCCGAAGATCCGCGCGACCCCTGGTGGGTACCGGTGCCTTTTGCGCCTGAGGATGCTGCGGGCACTGCGTTACCAGCCGTGGCCATCAGCGATGTCAGTTATGGTTATCCACTGCATGCTGAAGTGCGGCAGGCGCTGGAACGGGCCAGAAGCGCACTGGAACAGGCGGGCTATACCGTGACTGAGGTGGAGATTCCCAGCATGCAGGAGGCCGCGCTGGGCTGGATGCGCCATGCGGTGTTCGAGATTCAGCATACGCTGGGCGCCACGGCAGCAGAGCTTGGCAGTACCGACCTGCAGAACATTTTTGCCTGGTATAACGAACTGGGACCGGTCGCTGACATGTCGGGTTACGTCGATGGTTTGGCGGAGCGAACGGCTTTGACGCGCCGCTGGAATGAACTGTTATCCGAATTTCCACTGGTACTCACCCCGTATTTGCTGCGACCGACCTATGCTTGGGATTACGATGCCCAGGGGCCGGAGCAAACTCGCGACCTGTTTGAATCAGCCGTCTACAGCACCGGGGTGAATTATCTCAGCCTGCCTGCGGGTGTGTTACCGGTAGGTTTTGCGCAAGGTTTGCCCACGGGCGTGCAGTTGATTGGCAAGCGCTATCGTGAAGACCTGATCCTGCGAGCCATGCAGGCCGTAGAGGATCAGGTGGGTACGCTGACCGCACAGTTGTGGGCTCGCTGATTGGCGTTGAGTGTTGTCATCCCGGTAGTTGATCCGCAACGGTACTGGCCGGACGATCTTGTCCGCACGCTTGCGTCTGCCGAAGTTGAGGTGGTTGTCGTGTGCGCCAGGCCGGCGCGGCCGCCTGAGTCCTTGCTGGCGGGTGTGCGTTGTATCAGCGCGCCGCCGTCGCGTGGTGGCCAGATTGCTGTGGGCGTCCAGCACTCTACCCATGACTGTATCTGGGTGCTGCATGCTGACACCACCGCAGTGGACGCTGCACTAAACTATTTACTCCACGATGTTGTCCAATGCAGTGATGAATGTGGACGTGATGGTTATGTGTGGGGGCGCTTTGATGTGCATATTGATGGGGTTCGCTGGGTTGCGGCGCTGATGAACCTGCGTTCACGCATTACCCGTATCTGCACCGGTGATCAGGGTATGTTCTTTCGCCGTGCGGCGCTGGAGCTGGTAGGCGGTTATCCGGTGCTGCCGCTGATGGAAGATATTGAGGTCAGCAAACGCCTGGCTCGGACCTTGCCGCGAAGTTTCCGCGCGCCACGTATCTCCATCAGCACTTCCGGTCGCCGTTGGCAGCAACAGGGCTGGTTGTCCACCATTGTGCGCATGTGGTGGTTTCGCCTGCGCTATTTTGCCGGGGTACCCGCGGCGCAGCTATATCAGGAATACTATGCTGACAGGTCATTATTGTGAGTACCGTCCTTGCGGTGTTTACCAAGGCGCCGGTTGCGGGACAGGTTAAAACCAGACTGGCCCGGGATCTGGGTGATGCGGCAGCTCTCGCGGCGTACGAGCAGTTGGTAGAGCAGGCGTTGCGCAGGCTGGCTGAATTTGCCGATGACCATCGCTGCAGCGCTTTGTGGATCAGCGAACCGCATGCCGTTGCTCAGTCGTGGCTTGACTTGTTAAAAACGGACCCGGGTCGCGGTAACGGACAAGACAAGCCTGTGCACGTCCAGACGGGTGCTGACCTGGGCGCGCGGATGTCGGCCACCATAGCTTATCACTTTGCTCAAGGCGCCCAGCGGGTTGTACTGGTGGGGTGTGATTTGCCGCTGCTCGATGCGGCTTACGTTTCTGAGGCCGTGACGGCGCTGCAGGATCATGCAGTGGTATTCGGGCCGGCTGAAGACGGCGGTTATGGGCTGATCGGTCTGCGGGCAGACGAACAACACTTATTGCCGGTGCTGTTTGATCAGATGTCCTGGGGAACGGCTCACGTGATGGATCATTCCCGCGCGCGGTTACGTCGCGCCGGTGTGGATTGGCAAGAGCTGGCGTTGCTGTGGGATGTTGACGAGTTGGCAGACTGGCAGCGCTGGCAGGCGTTGCTGCAGCACTAACT
>JBCCUW010000201.1:0-7439 GCA_039196385.1 Pseudomonadota bacterium | reverse complement strand
CGCGCTATCCGGGTGTGCGGCAGTACATGGAAGAAACCCGTGCGCTGGCTCGTGAGCAGGGTTACGTGGAAACCGTCTTCGGGCGCCGCCTTTATCTGCCGGAAATTAACGCCAGGCACGCACCGCGGCGGCAGGCTGCAGAACGTACTGCCATTAATGCGCCTATGCAGGGTACCGCGGCTGACATTATCAAACGAGCAATGTTATCGGTATCTGAATGGTTAGGTCAGGCTGCCCTGGAGGCGGCAATGATCATGCAGGTGCACGATGAACTGGTGTTTGAAGTGGCGGAAAATCAGGTAGACGACCTGATTCGTGGTGTGACCGACTGTATGCAGGGGGCAGCAGACCTGCAGGTGCCCCTGATCGTGGAGTCCGGCGTTGGGGCTAACTGGGATGAGGCGCACTAACACCCGCCGGATCCAATTCCGCTGGATCTAAGGCAAGCCAGCGCAATATCTGCTGTATCAGATCGGCTTTACCTGTCCCTTTGAGAGCAGAAAAAGTCTGTACGTGCAGGTGTTTATGGTCCTGATAAGCCCGGCGTAACTTCTGCAAGCTCTGCTGCTGCTGATTGCTCCCCAGTTTGTCGCACTTATTCAATAAAGCCAGCGTGGGCAATGCGGATGAGTCAGCCCAGCCGAGCAGCTCCTGGTCGTACGGCTGGTTCGGGTGGCGTATATCCATGACCAGGACCAGGCCAACCAGGTTGTCCCGCTTCGATAAGTACTGGTTTACGGCACTTTGCCACTTGGCCTGGGCGCCTTTGCCGGCTTTTGCGTAACCGTACCCTGGCAGATCGACCAGCCGGCCACCGGTGCGCAGGCTGAAAAAGTTCAGCAGTTGGGTTCGCCCTGGAGTTTTGGACACCTTTGCCATCTTGCGATTGTCGGTAATCCGATTGAGCACGGAAGACTTGCCGGCGTTCGAACGGCCGGCAAAAGCAACCTCAGGCACGTTGTCTCGGGGACAACGCTGCAGATCGGGCGCGCTGGTCAAAAAGGTCGCATCCAATCGCTCTATCGGGGGCACTTTTTTGGTCATGTTGTTATATAATCCGCGCGCGGCTCAGACTGGCGTGTTGTTGTCAGCTCCGCAGGCTGCTTATTGGCACCGCGTTTGTCAATGTGCGTGGCAGCAATGCGATCTGAGCCAAACTCGTATAATCGGATGGATGCTTATCATGCAGGTTCGTAAGTTCATCAGCCGCAGCGTACTCGGCTGTCTCGTCGCCACTTTTGCTACTCTAGCTGCTTCAGCTACTTGGGCTGCTGGCGACCCGCAGGCTGGTGAAGCTCAGTCGGCAGCATGCGCTGCCTGTCATGGCCAGGATGGCGCCACGCCACTGACGCCAGAGTACCCCAATCTGGCTGGTCAGAACGAAAAATACCTGATGCGTCAGCTGCAGATGATCCAGAGCGATGAACGACAGATTCCGCTCATGGCCGGGCAGTTGAATGGCAAGTCTGAACAGGATCTTGCCGATCTGGCGGCCTACTATGCTTCATTGCCCGCCAAAATTGGTCAGGCGCAAGGTGATGACGAGCAGATTGCCTTGGCCGAACAGATTTTCAAGGGTGGGATAGCGCGTAAGAATGTGGCGGCATGCGCGGCCTGTCATTCACCCACGGGCATGGGCAACGCGCAAGCCGGTTTTCCGCGAGTCGGTGGCCAACCTGTTGCGTATACCATTGCCCAACTGACGGCTTACCGGGAGAAAACCCGGGCTACCGATGAATTGTTTGGCGGCATGATGCGGGATACGGCGGAAGGATTGACGGATACGGAAATTGCGCTGTTGGCTGATTATCTGCAAGGCATCCACTGATCCAGTGCAGCGGTTTTTGCATCTGGGTAGTTTGGTAGTTTGGTAGTTTGGTAAAAAGGATCTCATATCGGGCTATAGTTCTAGCATTAACTGTGACACCTGTGCCCTCATTTCAGCCGTAATTCATCCAGCATTCATTTCAACGGGTCTAAGCTGATACAGTTGTCCCGTTTGGCTTTCATCTTTTGCCTTCATCGTGGTAGTGATTCACTCAGCCACAGGTGGGGAGCCTGCAACAGGGGCCGGAATATAAGGAATCTGCAGTATGCGATATTCAACATTTAAGCCTTCGACCTATTTCTTTGTGGCCGTTACGGCCAGCGGTCCCAATTCTGATGCGCTTGCCAGGGCGTTGCGCAGGGTCTCTGCCGGTCTGGTGACACTGGCGGTGCTTGTTATGTGTCTGGGTGCGGTTCAAGTGCGTGCCCAGGAGGAAGTTCCGGTGTTTGTTGAAGGGGAGCATTACAAGCGGCTGCCGATCAGTGTGGACACTGAAGACCCCGCCAAAGTTGAGGTGGTGGAAGTTTTCTCCTACATGTGTGTGCATTGCTACAACTTCGACCCATTCATCGAAGCCTGGCATGACATGCAGGGTGAGGGGGTGAGCTTCCGTCGTTTACCCGCGTCATTCAACGCGGATTGGGAGTTGCTGGCACAGGCTTTTTATACCGCAGAAACGTTGGGTGTTACCGAGCAGGTCCACGAAGCCATTTTCAGTGGTTTGCACAACGATCGCCGAGACCTGCGTAAGTCGGCGGAGTTGGCCGCCCTGTTTGCGGACCAGGCTCAAGTCGCCGAAGACGACTTTTTGACAGCTTATAACTCCTTCTCCGTGCGCAGCCGGGTGCAGCAGGCGAAAGCAGTGACCAGGGCCTATCAGGTCACAGGAGTGCCAACGCTGGTGGTTAATGGGAAATATGTTGTCGATGGACGCATGGCGGGCGGAAATGTGGCTATGTTGCAGGTGGTGGATCAGCTGATTCGCGAAGAGCAAGCGGCGGCCTCTTCAGTGTCGCAGCTGCCTGTTGTGGCTGAATAGGTCCAGCCTGTCGTGCAGGTGGAATGCTTATTGCATTCTTATCGTCTCTAAGCGACATCTCAGTTGTCAGGTGCGTCACAAAGCGAACTTTACGAAGATTTCACATTGTACGGTCACAATTGAGGTTATGTTGGCTTGATCAGGGGTGCAGGGGTGTATGACACTCCGTTGCATTTGGCACGATCGATCCGGCTCCGCACTGTTACAGTGCACAAATTTAACCAGGCTCACAGACTGTTGAGCTGCAACAGGAATTCAAAATGCTAGGCAGTCCTCAGTCTGAAGACGCGGTAAACCCTAGAATCAAGCTTCCAGGATGGGAGCCCAACATGTTATCCATGTTTTCGAGGGAACGACGCGCGGAGAAAGCTGCTGCAGTGGATGCGGTGGCTAACTTTCATCACGCACATACCGCCAGCGCGCTGCTGGACCACTGGCAGTACGACGACGATTTGCAGCTGCAGGTACCTCAGCGTCTGAAGTTGCTGACATTCAACATTCAGGTGGGTATTAAGACTACGGCCTATCGTCAGTATCTGACTAAGGGCTGGAAACACGTGCTGCCGCACGAAGCTCGTGCCCGCAATCTGCGCAAGATAGCCCAGCTGGTAGCGGATTACGACCTGGTCGGTTTGCAGGAGATTGATGGTGGTAGTCTGCGCTCCGGATTTATTAATCAGGTTGAGTTTCTCGCCCAGGCGGCCGGTTTTCCGTATTGGTATGCCCAGCTGAATCGTGATCTGGGCCCGCTGGCCCAGCATGGCAATGGGCTGCTGACCCGAATTCAACCGGCTGGTCTGGAAGACCATAAGCTACCTGGCGCAATTCCCGGTCGGGGTGCAGTTTTTCTGCGCATACCGTTTGCGGGTGAAGAAGTGGTTGTGGTGATGCTGCATCTCTCTTTAGGCGAACGCTCCCGGCGGCAACAGCTCTCCTACATAGCGGAATGTGTTGGCCATGAACGCCATGTCATCCTGATGGGCGACATGAACACACCGCTCTCAGCGCTGATGGAAGACTCCCCGCTTGGCGCGCTCAGTCTGCAGGCAGCCAACCTGGAAACGCCTACCTATCCGGCCTGGCGACCGGCGCTTGCGCTGGATCATGTGCTGGTGTCACCTAGCTTGAAAGTACAGCACTGTGAGGTGCTGGATTGTAATATTTCTGATCACCTGCCAATTGCAGTGGAAGTCAGCGCCGCTGAAGCTGCGGTACCCCCTTTACAGTAAAACTCCACCACCTTCGGCCGCCATAAGCTGGCGACACAATATCCCGCGGTCATGGCCCCGAGTATGAGACGGGGCCTGACAGGTAGGCCGACTATTGCCCGCCGATGGCGTTGACCTGAGGAACCTCACAGGCGCTATCCAACAATTCCGGATATTGCTCACGATAGTCCGACTCGCAGAAGGCGATGACCGCTTTTGCGCGCTCGATAACGTAAGCGCGAATGTCCTGCGCGTCTTCTGCGCTCAGCGCATGGCTGAAACTGGGCATGCCTTTCTGACTGTATGCACCGCCAACAACAATGGCGTCCCAGGCTTCGTGAGTGGCGCTGTCGGAATAGAGCAGGCTGGGTATTGGTCCCGAGGTACCGGCGCCTGGACCGTGACAGACCGCGCAGTAGGTGTGAAACAGATCCTGGCCGTGTTTCTGTTGTGCGTCGGTGTACTCCATCTCGATGGGCTCGGGAATTGCCAGATAGGTCACCTGAGGCTCCGGTAGTGCGGCTTCGCCGCCAAGCCTGTAAGTCAGGATTCGGCCGTTGCTCAGTACGTTGTCGCGATGGCGTGCGGCGCCGCTGGCAATGCTATAAGCCCCGCCCCAGCCGGCCACGACGGAGATGTACTGTTCGCCATCGATGCTGTAGCTGACTGGTGCCGCGATGATACCGACGTGGACAGGGCTCTCCCAGAGCAGTTCGCCGGTTGCGGCCGCGTAAGCGGCAAACTGGCCGTCAGCGCGTCCCTGAAACACCAGATCTCCAGCGGTGGACAGCAACCCACCGTTCCAGGCAGTGGCGTGTTGAACGCGCCAGACTTCTTCCTGTTTCACCGGATCCCAGGCGGCCAGGAAGCCCTTAATGGCCTTAAGGTTATCGATATTCTCTTCAGCACCGGGCGGAGGCGCTGACTCTTTGAAATCCACCCCGAGGTTCCAGTCTTCCGGTGAGTGCCTGAAAGCGTTGTCCTGGGCGTAGTCGAAACGCAGATCGAGTGCCGGGATGTACACCAGTCCGGTGCCAGGGTGAAAAGTCATCGGATGCCAGTTATGACCACCCAGCGGGCCGGGTTGAATGCGCTTTTTGGCGTTGGCGTAGTGTGCTTCCGGGTTTTCAACTGGACGCCCGGTCTCCTGGTCAACGTGAGTTGCCCAGGTGACAGGCACGTACGCTTCAGCAGAAATAAAGTCGCCGTTGGTGCGGTCCAGCACATAGAAGAAACCGTTCTTTGGTGCCTGCATGATCACCTTACGGGGTTCACCGGCAATTTCCAGGTCCGCCAGGATCATGTGTTGCGTGGCCGTATAGTCCCAGGTGTCCCCCGGGGTGGTCTGGTAGTGCCAGGCTTTCATGCCGGTATCTGGGTTCAGTGCCACAATGGAAGAGATAAACAGGTTGTCTCCACCGCCGGGGCTGCGAATGTAGCGATTCCAGGGTGAGCCATTGCCAGTGCCGATATACAGCAGGTTCAGCTCCGGGTCATAAGCCATGGAGTCCCATGCGGTGCCACCGCCACCGACCTCCCACCATTTTCCGCCACGCCAGGTTGCTGCTGCCTCTTCCATATCCTTGGTTTCGAAGCCGTCTGCAGGATTGCCGGGCACCGTATAAAAGCGCCACTCCTCGTTGCCGGTTTCCGCATTGTAGGCGGTGACGTAGCCGCGGACGCCGTATTCCGCACCCCCATTGCCGATAATGACTTTATCTTTGACGATACGCGGCGCGCCGGTAATGGTGTAAGGCCGGTTGGGTAAAATGGTATTCACGTCCCACACCGGTTCACCGGTGCCGGCGTCCAGGGCGATCAGACGGCCGTCGATGGTGCCCACGTAAATTTTGCCTTTCCAGGCGGCCACGCCGCGGTTGACGACATCGCAGCACGCATAACGCGCCCATTGCCGATCTACCTGAGGGTCGTATTCCCAAAGCAACTCTCCGGTGCGGGCATCATGTGCCCAAACGACGGACCAACTGCCGGAATTGAACATCACCCCATCGACCACGATCGGTGTGGATTCCAGGCCGCGTTTGGTGTCCGTATCCCAGTACCACGCCAGGCCCAGATCGCTGACGTTGTCTTGGTTAATCTGGTCCAGTGGGCTGTGACGCTGTTCGTCGTAGGTACGCCCGTTCGACAACCAATCTCCGGCAGCGGCTTCGATAATGCGCGCGCCATCGATGCTGGCGGTGGCAGCCTGAATGGCTGCCGCACGGCTGTTGCCGGCGCCTTCTGATGTCGCCGTTGCGGCTGCTGTATCAGCACCTGTTGCTTCGTCAGCTTGTTCAGCACAACCGAATGACAGCACGGCGAATGACACTAGAAAAATGCGCGTCAATACGCTCATAGAACCCCCCCACACTATTTTGTTTCCCAGTCCAGTGTACCGCTGCGAGCGGGCAAATACACCGTTTACGCTGCCTCTGGATGGGCGTAGTCTGCACTTCAATTTGTGATCTGGTTCGCGCCATTCCCGTCTGGGTGGCGCGAAAATGGCAGGTTCGAGTACTTGACGAATGCTACATGGATTTTCGCTTCTCTCAGTTTGAAATACTCACGGCTGCGGGCACCCTGTTGGTGTGCCTGTTCTTCATTTGCGTGTTCAGCGAAGTCTCCGCCATCGAAAACCATCTCAGCCAGGAGGTCACTGCGGCAGTGGACAGTGACGAACTGTACTGGTCGTCTGTCGAAATCAACGGGCAACAGGCGGTACTGACCGGCGCCGCGCCGGATGTACCTGCCAAGAATGCCGCCCTGCAACGGGTGCAGGGGGTATTTGGGGTCACCCGTATAGATAATCAGATTCAGGTCATTGGCGAGACAGGCACCTGCCAGACCCAGTTGGATGACTATTTGAGTCGTGAAACGATCACATTCAAATCGGGCAAAGCGGAGGTGTCGGAGGGCAGTTATCAGGTGATGGCAATGCTCGCGATGATTCTGCGCAGTTGCAATACGATTATCGAGATTGCCGGACATACCGACGATAAGGGTGACGCGGAAATTAATCAGATTCTTAGTCAGAAACGCGCGGATGTGGTCGCCAAACATATGGTGCGCCACGGGGTGAGCAGCACCCAGGTGCGCGCGCGCGGGTATGGAGAAAGCCAGCCCGTTGCCGACAACTCCACTGATGCAGGACGCAAGGCGAATCGGCGCATCGAATTTCGCGTGCTTGGAGGCGCAGTATGATTTTTTTGCTACTGGAAATGTTTGTTTACCTGGTCCTCGCGGCAGCCATTGGCTGCGGTGCGGGCTGGTTGCTGCGCAACTTGCAAGCGCAGAAGTCAGAAGAAACGGCTCAGCGAGCAGCCCATGATGCCAAGGCCAAGTTGCCGCAGCTGGAGTCTAT
>JBCCUW010000200.1:0-7469 GCA_039196385.1 Pseudomonadota bacterium | reverse complement strand
GGCGGATGCCTACCGCCCGCAGCGTGATACTAAGCTGTCACCTCCGTCCGGGCTCGCACACGCACCACCAGACGCAGCAGGGCTGCGCCTAACAACAGCGCGGTGATGGCAATAAACATCCACGCCGGCTCACGCCCCTCCAGGACTCTGCCCGTATAAGAGTTGAGAAAAATCAGCCACACATACCAACTGCAAACCACATGGATTTTGCGCCAGTTGGCCCCCAGCTTACGCATGGAAAGATTGTTAGAGGTAGCCGTCATCACCGCGATCATCAGATACGCTGTGCCACCGCCGACAATACTGATGATGCCCGGGTCTTCCCCACTCACCGCAAAGTACGCCACCAGCACACCCAGGTGGAGAAAGTGCGCCAGAGCAAACGCCAGGCCGATATGGCGCCGGTTGCGCACCAGTTGTCGAGCCGCTTGAGACCGTGTGATTTTAGCTAAAGCGCCGACCGCAAATGCAGCAATAAAAAACAGCACGCTGGTACGCGCGGTCAGGCGGGTCAGCTCCAACAGCGAATCTGCAGTGATGCCAATGCCAGGCAGATGCATCCCAGCCCAGACGGCCGACAATATTAACACCAGCGAATACGGAACGGCGGGATGCCGCAAAACGGCTGACATGACTTTATTCCAAATTATACAAGCTGTATAAAGGTTAATAGAAATGATCAATTTATACAAACTGTATAATTATGCCTGCAGATAGCGCCGATATTCCGGCTGGTGCAATACCCAGACTCACCGGCGCGGCCAAAAAACCTTCGCGCAATCGCGAGCGGCTGGTGGCCGTGGCGACGCAGCACTTTGGCGAAAAAGGTTTTGCCGAAACCGGCACCGAAGAGCTGGTGGCGGCGGCGGGCATCACCCGTGGGGTGCTCTACTACCATTTCACCAATAAAGAAGATTTGTTTCGTACGGTCTTTGAGGAGACCCTGGAAGCATTGGGCCAGGAGGTTTTCACCACCACCATGGCGCAGATCACCGACGATACGGAAGATCTGGAGGTAGGCACGCAGGTGATGCTGGATATTTTTTCCCGTCCGCAGGTGCAGCGGATTGTGCTGCTGGACGGCCCGACGGTACTGGGCTGGACAACGTGGCGCGATATTCAGCGCCCTCTGCACCTGGCGCTGCCGACCCACGCGCTGGAGCATCTCGTTGACGAAGGACGCCTGGCGCCACAACCACTGGAACCGCTGGCCGACATTATTTCCGGTGCGGCTATGCAGGCCGCACTGGCCATTGCCACATCAGACCAGCCGGAACAAACCCGACAGACTTATGGCGCGAGCCTGACCCAACTGATTGAGCGACTGACCTGGTCCCCTTGAGACAAGGTTAAAAAGCCGCGCGTTTTATGCAACCTACGCGGCCTTATCCGCAGTACGCCGTCTGCCCCGCCGGCGGCGTCGACGCTTGCGCCCCGTACCGCCTTCTGCGTTTTTCTCATTTGTGCGGTTTTGCGCGGGCACCGCATCCTGCGCGGACACTTGTTCAGTCTGCACACGCTGTGGCACTTCGATTTCGTCGTCAAGCTCCAGCGCCAGCCACTGCGGTTTCACCTTGGTCAGCCGCTCGATGGCACGCACTCTGGATTTTTCTTCAGGGTCTACCAGCGACCACGCTACCCCGGTAGCCCCGGCGCGTGCGGTACGGCCGACCCTGTGAACATAGACTTCAGCCTCGTGGGGAATATCAAAGTTAACGACGTGGGAAATTTCCTGAATATCAATGCCCCTTGCCGCCACGTCGGTGGCGACCATGACCCAGGCACGGCCGGACTTAAAGTTGTCCAACGCTCTGTTGCGTGCGTTCTGGGACTTGTTGCCGTGGATCACCTCAACGCCGAACCCGCTCTTGTCGAGCTTTTTGGCGACCTTGTTAGCGCCATGTTTGGTGCGGGTGAACACAATGGCCTTGTGAACCTCAGACTGAGCCAGTAACTGCTGCAGTGCCTGCTGCTTTTGTTTCGCCGGTACCGCAACAAAGTGCTGATCGACCTTTTTGACGGTGACTACCTTGGGTGTCACCTGCAGGCGCAATGGCTGAAACAGGATATCTGCAGCGAGCTTTTCTACTTCCTTGGGCATGGTCGCGGAAAAGAGCAGCGACTGCCGTAGTTCCGGCAAACGCACCACAATTTTTCTGATGTCGCGGATGAAACCCATGTTGAGCAGCTGATCCGCTTCGTCCAGCACAAAGTGCACCACTTCGCTTAAATCCACGTGGTGGTTTGCCGCCAGGTCCAGCAACCGCCCCGGTGTCGCAACAAGCAGTTCAACGCCCTTTTGCAGGACCTTCTCCTGAGGTCGCTGATTGACCCCGCCCGTAATTGACGCATACCGCAGCCCAGTCCCTTTAGAGAACTTTGCGATCTCATCGTGTATCTGCGCCGCCAGTTCCCGGGTTGGCGCGAGGATCAGCACCGTCGGCTTTTTACTTTTCGCCTTGACCTTGTTGGCCAGCAGAATATCCAGAATGGGCAGGCAGAACGCTGCCGTTTTGCCGGTCCCTGTCTGCGCAATACCCAGCACGTCGTGTCCCGCCTGAACTGCGGGAATGGCCTCTGCCTGTATCTGGGTTAAATTGCGATAACCCAGGTCGGCGATCGACTGTGACAGCCGCTCGTCCAGATCAAGTTCTTTAAAACTCAATGCTCTCTCCTACTTTAGAACGCACTACCCGTTTACATCTTGTGCGTTAACAGACCTCATCGGCGGTGACCGACGACTTAAAGGCGCTTTAGAAGCGATTGCCGATGAGCTGGCGAGTAGGTCTCGAAAGAAATCGGGGACGGGGATCTAAGAAGCGCGCGGATCATAGATGACTCGACACCAAATAGCACGCATTGATTTCCACAGAAAGGAGACTATTAGGGTCAGACGTGTCAATCAGGTATAATGGAGTCCTCCGCCTTCTGTTTAGAGTCACCTTTATCTGGTTGTCGGACCTGGAATGGACAACATTCTCCAACATTGCGACTAAGGTACACATTGAAGAAACCGAACTATTCGTTTGAGAAAAAGCAGCGTGAAGCAGCAAAAGAAAAGAAGCGTGCTGCAAAACGATTAAGAAAACAGCAAAAAGGTGGAGCAGATGGCACAAAAGAAAGCGAATGAGCCCTCTGCTGATTTACGACGGCAGACCTTAGCCGCTGACGTCGAGGCTTACCTGGCCGCAGGCAACACCATCGAGAAGGTGCCCAGCGGTACTTCTTCCCAGAACCCACAGGGCAGCAGCAAACCGCTTCGCCCCGGCCCACCCAATACGGGTGACGCAGTGTCTGAAGACAAAACGGGTGCGTCTGAAGACAAAGGTGAACCTGACCAAGAATCAGACAGCACGGGCGCTTCAGCCAGAACTGACGCCGGCTAACTCTTCTGCCGTTGCCGCACGGACGCTGTCAACGGTCACAGTAAAATGCAGCGTTTGCCCGGCCATCGGGTGGTTGGCGTTCAGCGTCGCATGCGTGTCACTGATGGCGTCAACACGCAACGTGACGACCTGATCCTGATCATCTTTGGACTGCAGTTGCATCCCGACTTCAAGGTTGGCAATACCGGCCAGGGCCTCAAGCGACACATCATGAATCAGCTCGGGAATCGGTTGTCCATAACCGTCCTCTGCTGCTAGTTCTATGGAAATCGTTTCGCCGACAGCCCTCCCTTCCAGCTTCCGCTCCAGGCCGGGGAGCATTCCTCCGTGGCCATGCAGATAGGTCAGTGGCTCACCGCCATCCGACGTGTCCAATACCTCACCGGCGTCATTCCTAAGCGTGTATTGAATTGTTACCACACAACTTTGCGCAATATTCATCAGTTCTTCCCCTACTGGACACACTAGCCATTCAGCTGCCTCAGACATGCGTGTATCTGCATGAGGAAGGTTGAAGCCGCAGGTGTTTGCGCTTCGACCACACAATTGTACTAAGATGGCAGCCTTGGTGAAACGTGCGCGAAACGGAGAATCTCCAATGTCGACACTGTTACTTGTGCACGGAGGTTGGGCCGGGGGTTGGGCGTGGGATCCTGTTTTGCCAGCGCTTGATGCACTGAATGTTAGTTATACCGCTATTGACCTGCCTGGCCACGGCGCCCGACGCCGCGCGATGTGGTCTGTCTCACTCAACGACTACGCGGACGCTGTGATCGAGGCCGCTGAACAGATCGATGGACGCGTGGTGACAGTGGGCCACTCTTCCGGAGGATATGTCATCACAGCGGCCGCCGGGCGTTCACCGGAGTCTTTTGACGAACTGGTCTATCTGGCGGGGTTTGTGCCCGTTGCGGGTGAACGGCTGATGCAGCTGGCGCTGGGTGACAAGGCGTCCAAACTGGCGCCTGGGGTAACGCCGAACCCACTACTGGGTCGAATCGCTCTCCATCCTAAAGTCTTTGGCGACGCTTTTTTTCACGACTGCACTGCAGCAGATGAGGAGAATTTTGCGCGCCAGGTCGAGCTTAATCCGCTACGCGTTGGTATCAAAAAACTGCAGCTGAAGCCGGGCTTCAGCGAGATTCCAAAGAGTTACGTGCTGTGCACAAATGACCAGGCGGTCACGACCGACTATCAACGGTGGATGGCGAAAAGATCCAGCGTGCCGATCAAACACGAACTGGCGTGCGGCCATATGCCGATGTCAGCTGCAACCGAAGATCTGGCACGGGTGTTGGCAACCTACGCTGCCTAAGTACCGGGATACTCCACGGGTTCGCCCGCCACCAGCGTGTACGGCAGGGTGCCTGTCCAGGGGTGATAGTCAGCGTCAGCCGGGTCCTCCAGCTCACCGCCAGGCATCAGCCCCGGCACCAGCTCCGCCGGAATTGATTTGCCGGATACTTCTTTGATTGCAAATTCTATGATGCCGGTCTGGGCCAGTTCGTTTTCGCTGGGCTGCCTGATCGTGTCCCAACGGCCGGGTTGTATGTGTTCAATAAACTGCTTGAGCCTGAGCTCTTTTTCTTGAGTGTCTTCAACAAACCGGCCGGCGGAAAACAGGGTTGCTGAGCGATACAGAACCGCATGGTTAAAACCTGAGCGAGGCAGAATAAAGCCCTCGAAGTGTGCAAAAGAAAGGCAGGCTTTGGCGCCTTTGCGAATGGCGTTGACCATTTTGTTTTTGACAGCGCCGTGCACAAACACCTTGTCACCATCACGCCAGTGTATGGTGGGCTGGATATAGGGATAGTCATCGATGACAACACTGACATGACACATGGGCATCTCATCGATAATGGCGTAAATAGCCTCTTTATCGAAAACACCCAGCTCGTGGTACAGCCTGAGCCGGGTGCGTTCGGTTTGTTCGAATTCTGACATGACACTCTCCCCAAAGAAAGTGCCTACCATAATCCGTTCAGGTGCGCCCTGCCATCACCCCTTCAACATGCTCTTCAGGTGAATCGCCCGCATCTTCCTCAGCCTGCCGGGGACCGAATACCTTCTGGTCGGGCAAAAACGGGGCAATCATCAAGCCCGCCATGGTCTGGGGATAATTTGGCGAAGACCCTATACCAATGTTCTCGAGGGGGCGGTCACCTTTCGGATTGTGAAAGGTGCCAAACAGGATGTCCCACACAATGAACTCACCGCCGTAGTTGGAGTCGCCGATGCCGTCCGTGTTGTAGTGATGGTAACGGTGGTTGTCGCCAATCGAAAAGATGTACTCCCAGAAACCCAGCTTGGCATCAATGTTGGCGTGCTGAAAGATGCCGATAGACAACGCCATTAATACGGAGATCATGGCAATCTCAGCCGGCGGTTGCAGCAGCGCCAGGGGAATTGCCCAGAGCAGGGTTTGCACGAGAATCTCTAGCGGATGGCTGCGAATGCCGTTTAACCAATACAGGCGCTCAACAGAATGATGGACCGCATGCCAGCGCCACATAAAGGGCACTTCGTGCATCCAGCGGTGGTACCAGTAGCGGAAAAAATCCTTCAGCAGCAGAAACAGAAAAACCTGGGCCACCGCAGGTATTTCGGTAGGCCACAAGCTGTGCCCATAAGGTTCCAGCCAGGCCAGAATCTGCACCAGCAACAGGACTTTCACCAGAAAATTAGAGACCACGCCCCAGAAAATACCGGAGTAAAACATCATCAGATCCACCGAAAGATCGTTGCCGCCATCCAGCCATTTGCGACTCCAGGGGATCAGGCGCTCAATCGGCGCAAAGATGACCCCATAAGTCACCAGAATCAGAGAGAGCGCTGTGAGAGAACTTAGCGATATGCCGCGTTCAGCAAATTCGAAGCCGATCATCAGGGTGATAACCATCACCACCGGGAAGATGACAACGGATAAGACATGGCGAAATGTGGTGCCTTCAATACGATGGGACAAGGCATCAAGTGCGCTGAGCGCTCGCTGTGTGGGATGTACCACAAGGTATGAGCCGGCACGCTCCAGGGCATTAAAAGGCAGCCCAAACCACTTTTCGAAGCGTCGGGCAGAGGGGGCACGCGCAGGCAGCGTGCGGTTCGATAGATTTTCATTTGCTGGCGAGTTCATTGATTTTCCTCAATCTACCCCGGGTGGGATGATCAGTAGCAGATGTGAATTTGTTAATTGAACGATGTTCATTTTAAAGAGACGAGCACAGCGTGTCAACCGCGCAAGCATTAGCGCGCGAGCAACTAAGGAAAATCAGTGGGTGAGGGTTATCTGCCGCCTGTGGGAAAGCGCACGGTGATATCTTCGATATCAAGTGCCCTGCCCCGCTGATCGCGCACCAGCAGCCTGGCCAGGGGTTTGCCGCGCTGGCTGTCGGTCAGCTCGACAATTGCCCGGTCTTCGGGCTCAACCCACTTATCCGCCCACTGGCGGACGGCAACGATAACGGGCAACAGGTCCCGGCCTTTTTCGGTTAATTCGTATTCGTAACGGGTGCCATGCTCACCCACGTCAATCTTCGCCATGACCCCCCGCGAAACCAGGGCATTCAAGCGTTCCGTGAGCACATTGCGGGCCATGTTGGTGTTCTGCAGAAATTTCGAATATTGCCGCACCCCGAACATTGCCTCGCGGATGATCAGAAACGACCAGATATCACCCACTTCTGAGATTCCCCGGGCCACGGAGCAGTCCAACGTTGAAAAGTCTGTTCTTGCCATACCCAAATACTTGCAGATTCAGTTGCTTTAAGCAACTTGATAAGCTAGCCTTTCTAATTCAGTCTCTTTAAGCAACTTTATTCAGGCAAATTGCCGCGAGTTTTTGCTGAAGGCATTGACCCACCATTCACAATCCAGAGGGAAAAACATGACGGACAAACACTGTCTTATCACGGGTGTCGGCCCTGGCACCGGAGCAGAGCTGGCCCGGCGTTTTGCGCGGGACGGTTACGCGGTGTCTATGATTGCCAGGAATGCAGAGCGGTTGAAAGCATTAGAAAACGAGCTTGAGAGGGCAACCGGTTACATCTGTGATGTCAGTGACGCAGACCAGCTGCACAACACACT
>JBCCUW010000199.1:0-7484 GCA_039196385.1 Pseudomonadota bacterium | reverse complement strand
TCGCGCCAGCGCGCCCACATCTCATGCAGGGGTTCTAACTGAACCCGGAACGGCGGTCACGTATACGAACCAAAAATCAGCGCCACGGGTTTCTCCTGTGGCCACTTCGGTGCCGTCACTGAAATCGTAAATCTGACTGCGGAATCCGTATGCTGCGTCGCCCTCTTGCACATCCGCAGTGGCTAACGCTTGATGTGTGGGGTCCGCAAGGACGTCCATGGGCGTTTTCGGTGAGTCTTCAGGGGTAATACTCTGCCAGTCAAAATTTGGGGGTAGTTTGTCGCTCATCGCAGCACCTCTCTCTATTAGACTAATCAGGCTATTCAGGCTTTTCAGGAATTCACCAGACCATCCCGTTGATCCCGGTCAATGTCTGACGGTCGACGCTGGGCCGGGTCACCCATACCCCCACCGCCGGGGGTCTGCATCACCAGCCTCTGGCCAGCGGGTACCACGTCTCGGCCTTTACCGGGCAGATCGCGTTCAATGCCGGTCCCATCACGCACAAAAACCCTACCACAGGCGCCATCCCCGCCACCATCCCGCCCACGGGCGGGATGCAGAACCCGGTCGAACATCTTGGAAATCACAAACTCGACATCCTGCCGGTGACTGATTTCAATGGTCTGGCCCAAGCCACCGCGCTGTCGTCCCGTACCACAGGAGTCGGGCGTGTATTCTTTGCACCACAAAATTAATGGTGAAGTGGCTTCGTTCACCTCCGTCGAAGTTGTACGCACTCCGGAGGGAAAGGCGGTGGTGGCCAGACCATCCTTGGCCGCCCTGGCGCCAGTACCGCCGTTAAAAATCGGATTAATCACAAACTGGTCAGACGCGCTGTTGCTACCAGTTTGCGCATCCGCGCCTTGCATAAAGACGGGGTTCCATATGCACGACGCGCCCTCCGCGGGAATTGTCTCGGGCAGCCACTGCTGCAAACAGCCGAGCACCACGTCCGGCAGCATCTGGCCAATGGCATGGCGTGCTGACACCGCCCTGGGTGGCAAGGCATTCACCAGACAACCTTCCGGCGCGGTCACCTCCACCACCCCCAAAGACCCGGCGTTGTTCGGTATTTCATTACCCACCACGCAGCGCACGCCGAACGTGGCATAAGCCTGGGTATAGGCCAGCGGTACGTTGATACCTTTGTTAGATGCGGGTGATGTACCAGTGAAATCAATCAGCAGCCGCTCACCATCATGCTGCAAGGTCGCCTGCAGCGTAACGGGCACATCGTAGCCGTCGATCACCATCTGATAGACCACCTGGTGTTGAGGCAGCTGCTGCAACGCTTGTCGCATGGCGTCCCGGGAGCGCTGCAGAATGACATCCCCCACCGCTTCCAGATCATCCAGCGCCAGATCCTCAAGCATCTCCAGTAATTGCACAGCACCAGCCTCATTGCAGGCCGTGAGCGAGTAAAGATCTCCCTCCGCCACCAGCGGGTCCCGCACATTCGCCTTCAACAAATCCATTAACACATCATTGATCTGGCCGGCCTGAAACAGATAAGAAATCGGAATGCGAATGCCTTCTTCAAAAACATCATTCGCGTCCGGCCCGAAGCCACGACCACCCACGTCAGCAATGTGACTGGTTGAAGCAAACAAGGCCACGCACCGGCTGTTGCTGAACACCGGCGTCACGACAGTAAAGTCGTTCAGGTGGCCAGTGCCGTCCCAGGGATCGTTGGTGAGCAACACGTCTCCAGCATGGAGGCTCTGCAGTGGGTAACGCGCCAGAAACTTACCCACCGCCGCAGCCATGGAATTGACGTGGCCCGGTGTGCCTGTCACTGCCTGCGCCAGCATCTCGCCACGCAGATTAAACACACCCGCCGACAGATCACCGGCTTCCCGCACCACCGTGCTGAACGCGGTGCGCATCAATACCTGAGCCTGCTCTTCAACAATAGCCAAAAGCCGGTTCCAGGCGAGTTGTATAGTCAGCTCCTGCATCGTCAACGCTCCTCTGTGGCCGTCATCGACATGGCACCATCATCCAACACACGCAGTTCCATGGCCTCCGGCACCACAGTTGTGGTCTGCGCTTCTACCACCAATAACGGCCCAGTCAGCCGCATCTGGGTATTCAATGCATCGCGTGCATAAATCGGAATGCGGATTTGCGTTTCGCCCCCAAAGTAATCTGTATATCCCAACGGCTCCGGCACTTCAGAGCGTGCAGAACTTTTCTCAGCACTCACCGGACCGCCGCCCAGACGCGGTGACTGCGTGGTGGCAGACAGCGCCAGTGTCCAACTGAGCACCTCCACAGCCATGCCCGGAATCGTGCGCCCGTACAGCGCAACGTAAGACCGCTCAAAACCTTCCAGCAAGGCCGCTGCAGACAGATTGCCCGGCAGTTCCACAGCCACTTCGTAACCCTGGCCAACATAGCGCATGTAAGCCTGGCTGTGTTCACTGTAAGTATCAACACCGGCACCGCTGAGCACTTGTGCGGCTTCCGCGCGCATGTCTGCAAACACGTGTTCCAACCGTTCGGTATCCAGACTGTCCAGCCGCATATACAGGCTGCGCACCACTTCAAATCGCACCGGCGATAACAGAAAGCCCAGCGCACTGCCAACCCCGGCGCCATGGGGAATCAGCACCTGGCCTATTTTCAGTTTGCTCGCCAGCTGGGCGGCATGTAAGGGTGCCGCGCCACCAAAGGCGATCATGCAGCGGGCCTGCAGGTCTCGACCCCATTCCGCTGCGTGGGCCCGCGCAGCAGCGGCCATGTTTTCCTCAACCACCTCAGCAACCGCGTGGGCAGCACTTTGCACAGACAGGTTCAGCGGTGCAGCAACCGCGGTCTGCACCGCTCTTTCCGCGGCGTCTGTCTGCAGCCGCAGTTTGCCCCCGGCGAACAGATCAGGGGGCACCTTGCCCAGAACCACGTCTGCGTCGGTCACCGTCGCCGCTTCACCGCCGCGTCCGTAACACGCTGGACCCGGCTCAGAACCTGCACTCTCCGGACCAATGAGCAGGCGTTGCAGCTCATCCATGTGCGCAATTGAACCACCGCCGGCGCCAATCTCTACCATTTCAATAACAGGGATACGCACGGGCAAGCCGCTACCCTTCTTGAATCGATAGCGCCGGTCCACCTCAAAAGCACGCGAATGCAGGGGTTCGCCCTGGTCGATCAGACAGATTTTGGCGGTGGTACCCCCCATATCAAAAGACAAAACCTCTGCCAGATCGTGTTGGCGGGCGAGATGAGCGGCCAGCATGGCGCCGCCCGCCGGGCCGGATTCAACCAGCCGCACCGGGTACGCCGAAGCAGCTTCCAATGTTGTCAGGCCACCCCCCGAGGTCATCATCAAGACCTGCCCGGGAATACCAAACGCGGTCAATTGTTCGGCCAGGCTCGCCAGATACTGCGACATCAGCGGCTTTACATAAGCATTGGCAACGGTCGTCGACAGCCGTTCGTATTCGCGGATCTCAGGGCAGACTTCACTGGACAGCGTCAGCGACAGCTGCGGAAACACACCCACCAGCAGGTCCCGGGCACGTTGCTCGTGTTCGGGCTGGGCGTAGCTGTGTAAAAAACCGATTGCCAGCGACGTCACCCCGGCGTCAACCAACTCTCTAGCCGCCTCTAGCACTTCTGCTTCGGCCATGGGAATCAGTGTTGTCCCGTCCGCCGCCACTCGTTCCGTAATACCCAGGCGCAGATAGCGAGGCACCAGCGGCGCAGCCCTTTCAATATTCACGTCGTATTGTTCAAAGCGGTTTTCGAACGCCATTTCCAGCACATCTCGATGCCCTGCCGTCGTCAACAAACCGGTGACCGCGCCACGTCTTTCGATCAGCGCATTGGTGGCCAGTGTTGTGCCATGTAGAACCAGATCAATCGATTCCGGGGCAACACCCGCCTGCAGTAGTACATCATCAATACCCTGCATCACCCCTCGCGCGGGATCGTCATAGGTCGTCAGCACCTTGGTAGTGGTGAGTTCGCTAGGACCGTCACTCAAGGCTTGCAGCAGCGCCACGTCGGTAAACGTGCCGCCAATGTCCACACTCAAGCGGGCTTTCACGAAGATACCTCCAATCCTTTTTCCGACCCTTCTGCAGATTGAGGCTGAAACTGTTCATGCCACAACTGGCTGAACGCAGTCATGAACAACACCACCACTAACATTAACGTGCCACAGATAATGATCGCCATCTGTGGTCCAAACAAGCCAGACAGATAACCGCAGAACAGCGTGCCCAGGGGGCCTGCACCCATAAACGAAAAAGCATAAAAGCTCATCACCCTGGCGCGCTGTGCGGGTGGCGCCAATTCCTGCATCAGGGTTCGTGACATGGGCATGGCGATGCCGCCACACAACCCCCAACAGAATATCGCCACCACAAACAGAGTGAAGTTGCCGACAAAACCACTGCCCAGCAGCACCAGCGCACCCAGACCCTGAAAGATCAGCAGCGCACGCCCGGGGCGTGATACGTACCCAACCCGCAACATAACGAGGATGGTCAGCACCAGGCCCAGCGAGTTGAACGCGTTAAGTACCGCCAGATCCTGGGATGATCCGTCAAAGACTTCACGAATCACCAGCGGAAAACTGACGATGAAACAACCCATGAAAAAGCAGGCCATCGCTACGTTCTGGATGACCACCACACGCATCGTGGGTGAAGCAGCCACCGTTCTGGCCCCTTCAACAAGCCCTTTTACAACCGAAGGGTGAGCGTCAGAATCCACTTCCACCGCAGCATGCCGGCGCACCATATAAAACGCCCAGACGCCCAGTAACAGCGTGACGCTCTGAACCACCAGAATCGCCGTGGGCCCAACCCCGTCGGCAAAGCCGGCAATAAAGTAACCCAATATCTGAAAACCGAACTGGCACAGACTCATCAGCAACACAGTACGCTGCACGTCGTGACCCGCCACATGGCTCAACAGGCCATCACGAGCCGGGGTGACAAAAGCCGTCGCACAGCCCATGAGAACCGCATAAACCACCATCACCGAAAAGCTCAGCACGCCGAACTGCAGCGCAACAATTAACACCCAGGGTGTTAACGCAGCAAATGCCTGGGCCAGCAGCGCCTGACGATCCGGGCCAACCCGGTCTGCCAGTGCCCCAGCCAGCAGAATCAGCAACATCCCCGGCAGCAGCATGGCGGTTTGCGCCCATCCCACCAGTTGCGCGGGTTCGCGCAGAACAATCGTAACCAGCCAGGCAAAAACAACCGATTGCATGCCAAAAGCCATGAACCAGGCGGCTGTAGCCACGAGAAAGTAGCGGCGACTCAGCATCACACCGCGGGAGTCGCGCCGCTCAACACGGCTGCAAAGACATCCTGATCTATATTGCCACCGGTCAGAACCACAGCAACTTTGCCGGGGTCTCGCCCGTCAGCCAACTCTGCCAGCAGCGCTGCAGTAGCAGCTGCACCCGCCCCTTCCGCGATATTGTGAGTGGTGTGGTACAACAAGCGCATGGCGTCCGCAATTTGTGTATCCGTGACTGTCACCACCCGGGCCAATCCCTGCGCTAAAATGGCAAACGCATCCGGATGCGGCAGCCGCGTGGCAATACCGTCGGCGAAAGTTGCCGCGTGTGCCCCGGGCGTCACGCGACCCGCGTCAAAGGATTGTGCAAATGCGTCTGCGCCCGCTGCTACCACACCGACGATGTCGGTTTTGAAGCCGAGGAGATCCCGCACCCAGACCATTGCACAAGCCCCCGAGCCCATGCCCACGGGTACGTACACCGTATCCAGGTCGGCAACCCCAGCAAACAATTCAGCGCCGCAGGTGGCCACCCCACGAACCAGATGCTCGTCAAAGGAGGGAATCCGGTGCGCCTGGTTTTGCTCGGCAAAACGTTCAGCCTGTCGCGCGGCTTCGTCAAAGTCACAGCCATGCACATGCAGGCGGGCGCCCCAGGCACGCATGGCGGCATTCTTTTCCACCGAGTTGCCTTCGGGCACAAACACGTCCACCGCACACTGATATTGGCGGGCCGCAAAGGGGATGGATTGGCCATGATTGCCGCGGGTTGCGGTGACCAGATGGGAGGGCCCGTCCTGGCGCATTAACTCATCAAGATAAACCAGCCCACCACGGACCTTAAAGGCGCCGATTGGGGTGTGGTTTTCATGTTTCACCCACACCTCGCATCCGGCCGCCTCACACAGCAACGGCCAGGCATAAGCCGGGGTTGGCTGCATATACTGGTATACCAGCTGTTGTACCCGCTCCAGATCGCTTTTTGTCAGCACGCCAATTCCGTTGAAAACCTCTCCCCAAGCCGACGCAGTATAGCGGAAAGGGCCGCAAGGGCGGCAAACGGGTTCGCCAAAGCCTCAGACCAGAGTGATGATCTCGAGCATCGTTACCGATAGCTGCGCCAGCCACTGAAATAGCGGCAACCCCATAAAGCTGAAGACAATCAGCGCAATAAACACCATGGTGCCGTAGCGCGCGTTGAAAACCATATACCGTTGGGCCAGGTGGCGCGGCAAAAAGTAAGGCAGTATGTAGTGGCCATCCAGCGGCCCCAGCGGAATCAGGTTAAATATCATCAACAGCAGGTTGATCTGTGCCAGATAGGTGAAGAACAGATCAGCGCCAGGACTTTGCCAGCCCTGGCCACTCAACAACTGGTAAACGTTCCAGGTGACGACAGCCACCAACAGATTCATGAATGGGCCTGCCGCCGAAATCCACAGATCGGAATAGCGTGAGGTAAAATTACGCGGGTCAGTCGGCACGGGTTTGGCATAACCAATGCCAATCAACACAACCATGAGCAAACCCATCGGATCAACGTGGGCTATCGGGTTAATGGTCAGTCGACCAGCGCGCTCAGCCGTATTGTCCCCCTGCCATTTGGCGACAATGGCGTGGCCAAACTCGTGAAATGACAATGACAGAATCAACGCAATGATCAGCAAAATCACAACTTCATACTGACCTTGCTGAATCAGGAACAACATACAGATACTACCTCGGCAGAGCCGCACCACAGAAAAGCGCACCGTAACGCATGGCCGAGCCACGGGCAACGTGGATCAGCGGGGGACTATTACCATGACTACTGGCCGGGCCTATCACCGCGACTATTGCCGCGAAAGCGCCAGGCCCAGTTGTTGACTGAACTGGCGAAAACCCATCACCTGCTCAGCATCCGGGGTTTGCCCATTTGGCACGCTACCAAAAAATACACCCACCGGTTTGTTACTCAGACGCACGCTGACAATCAGCCGGTTGCCGTTGTAGGTGGCTACGCGCGATGCTTCAGGCGCGAGCACATCCACGGGTAAGTCCTGCAGCGAAATTTCTTCTCCCGCCGCCGCACCCCCTTGAGCAGCCGTCACGTATTTGACAAACAGGCGCTGCCGATCCGGACTGAACAACGCAAAAAATATGTTCTCCAGCCCTAATGTATTGCCAGCACCGGCCACAATCTGGCTCATCAGTTCGTCCCTGGAACATCCTTCTTCCAGCGC
>JBCCUW010000198.1:0-7594 GCA_039196385.1 Pseudomonadota bacterium | reverse complement strand
TTGGCCAGCAGGTGATAACCCTGCATAAAATCGTCATTGAGGTTGCTCGGAAAGGCCGTACGGATGCCGCGAAAGTTGGCGGAAGCAGCCAGGTGCGCCTGCAACACAGCGTCCACCGCCGCACCAGCCCGCAGATCAGCGCTGCTGAAGATACCCGCACACAAGGCAACGTCACCGTACTGGCCGGAATTACTCATCGCCACGACACCCTGCACAAACTCGGTTTCACCGACACAGCGCATGGGTTCGGGTCCCGAAGCACGATAAAACGCACCACATTGCGCAAATACCGTCTGCACCACCCGGTGTCCGGCAACGCGGATCTCTTCCGCTATTTCTTCACACAGATACACCTTCTGCTGAAAGCCAAGGTAAGGCTGGGTGCTGAACGGTCGGATATCCCACAGATGATGGTGCGGATCGACAATGGCAAGCTCCGGCTCGAGAACCTCTTCGGGGTTTTCCTGCTGTAACCATTGCTCCAGTCGGGCGTTAGCGTCATAAGGCATACGCTCTCCTCCTTTTATTCGGGTGTCACCACTGCCGTAGTGTGCCATAGCCCATGCCATACCCGACACACAGTTCGAGGAGAATCAGAAGAAAAAGCCGCCCGGAATAGAGACTTCCGGGCGGCGATCATCTAGAGCGACCAGACGACCTCAGCGGCGTATGTGCGCGGCGGCGCCCAGCCCTGGAAGCCTCCATTGGCGCCAAGCGGCAAGGCCTGTTCACGATATTCTTCGTCCGTGAGGTTTTTGCCGACCAGCGACAGGGTGACCACACTGTCGTTGGCCATGTTCCACTCATAGCTGATGCGACTATCGATCAGCGTGTAACCATCTTCAACCTGAGGGTTGGTAATGGTGGCGCCACCCACAATGACAAAGTCGTCCTGGCCACGCCCGGTGACGCTGGCCTGGAAGTAGCCGTCGCCTAACTCACGTCCGTAGACCAGGGTGGCTGACCAGTTCCACTCCGGCGAACGCGCCAGGCGGGTTTCACCAAAGTTGATGGTCGGACAGCCATCCGGAAAGATCGTGGGGTTATCAAAGGCATTACACGCGGTACCACGAGCATCGTTTACGGGGAACGCCGGATCGCCGGTCAGCGGCACCCGCTGCGAACTGATGGAGAACGGCTGATTGTCCGCCTCCTGATAGCCGTACGTCGCGATCAGGGTCAGATTGGTGTGCAGCAGGGCTGTCACCTCCAGCTCACCGCCCCAGATTTCTGTCTCATCCGCATTGTTGATAATGGTGTTGGTGCCGGGTTGACCCGGTCCAGCTGCGGGATTGGTGATGATCGAACCAAACTGCAGGCCTTCCATTTCCGTATAGAAAAATGCCACATTGGCACGCAGACGCCCGTCGAAGAAGTCATTCTTGAAACCCAGCTCCCATGCATCCACCGTTTCCGGTTCGTATGTCTGGAACGCCGGATCGATCCCGCGAATGCTGTTACCACCACTGCGGAAACCCTGTGCAAAAGAACCGTACACCAGGTTGTTATCGGTAATGGCATAAGAGGCGGTGACCTTAACAATGGTGTCGTCCCAGCTGTCATTCACCGCGTCAGGGTCCAGCGTCGCCGGGCCTAGTGGTCCTTCCGCCGGCAGCTGCGGTGCACCGGGAACCGGTGCGCCGTTAAAGTAGATGGAATCGAAGTCTTTCTCTTCGTCGATGTAACGAATACCCACACCCAGCTCCAGCCGGTCTGTCACATTCCAGGTAACCGCGCCAAAGATACCCAGCGATTCTACGTCTTCGCTACGCGGCGATGCCGTGTAGCTGGGGCCAATCTGACACAGGCCTGGCACAGCCGGATTGCGCGGCAGAATCCCATCACAGGGCACACCGGGCAGACCGATGATCGCCATGGCAGCAGCTTCGGGAAACTGCAGAATCTGGCTGTTACCCTGATAAAACTCAAGCTCACTCTCCAGATAGAACGCACCTACGGTGTAAGAAAGGTTGTCGCCAATCTCACCGGAAAAACGAAACTCTTGAGAAAACTGTTCGTAAGTCTGATCCCGCAGGGTATGCAGTTGCACAATCGGAATCGCCGTATTGAACAGGCCTGAACCGTCGAAATCCTGACGGGTGGTATCCGCCTGATCCACAAATGCGGTAATGGATGTAAACGTACCTGCTTCGGTATCCCAGTTGATATTCAGCGAGTAAGAATCCACTTCGAGGAGTGCACTTTCTTCGATATCCGCTTCTGTGATGAACGGATCCAAGCCATTGTAGCGCGGATCCTGGGGCTGCAGATTTGAGTCGTCGTCTACATTATCGTAGGTAAACAGCAGATCAAGTTGATCGGTCGGTTGCCAGCGGAATGCGGCTGTTATCCCTCGATAATCCACATCATCACCCGTAAAGCCGGTGTTGATGTTGGTATAAAAACTCTCGCGCTCTTTGTACACGCCGCCTACCTTAAGCGCGGCAGTTTCGCCCAGAGGAATGTTCACCCGACCTTTGAAAATACGTTCGGACTCGTTACCTACCTGCGCAGACACTTTGGCGCCAAACTCAGTTGGATCGGGCTTAACCCGATTCACGACTATGGATCCGCCCGTCGTGTTCTTACCGAACAGCACGCCCTGGGGACCGCGGTTGACCTCAACCTGTTCAACGTCAAAGGTGTCGATCAGCTGACCGGTGTTCGTACCCTGGAACACCCCATCGATGATCAGTCCAACCGCGGGCGCCTGAGTTTTTTCCAGATCGGCATAACCGAGACCACGGATAAATATGGCACCAACACTGGGGGCAGCCGTCTGCTGACCAATAAAAACATTGGGCATCAGGCCATCAAAATCGCGCAGGGTTTTCGGGGCCACCCGGTCGATGTCGTCCTGTTGAAAAGCCGTGACTGACACCGGCACGTCCTGCTGTGATTCAGCACGACGCCGCGAGGTGACAATAATTTCTTCGATAACGCCGGAAGCATCCTGCGTCGCTTCTTCCGCTTGCGCAGATGCAGCCCCCAAACTCAGAACAGCACCGCCGGCAGCGCATGCCAGAGCAAGCGCCGGTAATCCCGTGAACTTCATATCTCTCTCCAAGGGTTGCAAAACCCAAATGACCTATCGTTAAGCTCGCTCTACGAGCTGTTAGGAGGCTTCCTGATTTCCACTGGGATTTCCACTGGAATTCCCACTGAAACTCCCACTAGATTCCCACTAGACTCCCACTCCCGGCCGAACGCTGGTGTTGTATACACGTGCACTAGCGAGCCAGGTTAGTGGAGTTTTAGAGGATCAGTAAATTAAAGTCAACCTTGCAGGTTTTTCGTCAGACCTTATCCCGCCACCATCTAACAACAGTTGCACCAGGCCCGTTTACCAACGTCCCAAGCTGCCGCCGGACCGCACATTCAGGTATTATTCAGTTTACCCGGCCAGACTTAGTAGCCCTGGCTCGCCGGGCCGGTAAAAATGTCAACAACAGATCGATCAAGGCGCACCATGCAACTATCAACCCTGCTTCACTCTCGCTCCGCCGGTTTCGCGGCCCTGTTTATCGTCGTGCTGCTCAGCGGGTGTGAAGCACTCCAGGGTGTCAATGTCGGCACTGGCGTCACGCTGCCCGGCGGGGTCGGTGTCGGCGCCAACAAGACCATCGGCAGCGGCCAATCCCGGGAAAAATCCACCTCGAAAAAAGCAGAGGAAGAGACACCACCCACCACCCAACAAGGTCTGGTGAAACTGTACATATTTGACTGTGGCACGCTGCGCACGCCCGATGTATCTGCGTTCGGCCTGTCTAACGCCGAAACTGATGTGCGCGAATTGTTTGTACCCTGCTACCTGATTGAACACCCCACCCGCGGTAGACTCCTGTGGGATGCCGGTCTGCCCGCCAGTCTGGCCGGTCAAGGTGAGGTGCTGTCTGACAGCGGCTTTACCCAGATCTATCGAGTCAGTCTGGTGAATCAATTGAAGAACATGAATCTGCAGCCTGACGACATCGACTATGTGGCTTTTTCACACATGCACTTTGACCATGTCGGCAGCGCTAACGCCTTCAGCGAAGCCACCCTGTTAATCCAGGAAGCTGAATACACCGCCGCGTTTGTGGACGTTGCCGATTATTTTGACTATGCGTTGTACGAGGACCTGGCAGGCAGCGCTAAACAACTGTTGAACGGCGACTTTGATGTGTTCGGCGATGGCAGCGTACAAATTCTCAGTGCACCGGGACACACACCGGGGCATCAGGTGTTACTGGTGAACCTGGAAAATCGTGGCCCGGTGCTGCTCAGTGGCGACCTTTATCATTTCAAAGAATCTCGTGAGTTGCGTCGTGTGCCAACGTTTAATGCGGACAAAGCCCAATCGTTGGAGTCGATCGATAAGATCGAAACCGTGCTCAGCGCCACCCGCGCCAGCCTGTGGATTCAGCACAACCTGGCCCAGGCCCGCACGCTCAAACAAGCCCCGGAATACTACGATTGATGCAGCTCAGTCCGTGGTAAAGATGCGGGCATCCCGGGTCGCGGCATCCAGATCAAAGCCCCGGCGCGCCAGGTACCGGCGGCGCCAGGGATAATACCCCAAAGACAAGGTAATCCACACAACCAGGGTGTAGATAACAAACGCTGGCAAGTCACGGCTCAAGTAGTACACACCGACGACATTGGCGAACTGCGAAATGCCAAACAGCGTCCACAACCAGAATTTACTGAGCCTGAATAGACCCTCTGCATAAGCCCGGGGATAACGTTGCGGAATCTGAGTAATCGCCCAATAAACAATAAACGCCGGCAGACTGGCCGCGATCGTCGCAGCCCGCGCGATCTCGCCGATATCCAGACTCAGCAACAGCGGGACAATACCGATCGCCAACTTAATGGTGAGAATGACATAGGGTGCACCATGTCGATTAAGGCGGCTGACCCAGGCAGGCAGCAGATTGTCCCAGCTGGCGGCAATGAAGTTACGCGGAGTTTGAATAAAGTGAGAATTCAACGTGGTGCAAATGGCCAGCCCCGCACCGGCAATAAGAAAATAGGTTAGCGCCCAACCCGGCAGAAACTCCCTTCCAGCCACGGTCAGGGGTTGATCAATCATGTCCTGCCATGGCACCACACCGACGCTGGCCAGCGCAACCAGCGCGTATATCCCGGCCACCAGCAGTGTCGCCACCACCATCACACGCGGTATGTCGCGCCTCGGTGCACGCATCTCGCCTGAAATACCCACCACAAGGTAAGCGCCGTTTGTCGCAAATTTAAGGAGAAAAACTGCGGTAACAAACCCAGCCACACCCTCGGGAAAGGCCGGCGTAAGCAGACTGGTATCAACTTGCGGCATAGCAAAACCGGCGTACACACCAAGAGCAGACAAGAGCAGCAGCACCAGCACCATCTGCACCTTGGAGGCTAAGCGCAAGCCAAACAGATTGGCGGCAAATAGCAGTGCAATCACTACAATGCCCCAGGCGTTAACAGACAGGAACGGGAAAATCGGGTTCAAGTACAAGCCGAACGAACTGCCGTAGAGGCTCAGCGAAATCCCCCCTAATAAAGACAGCGACAACATGAGGGAACCCAGATGTCCGTTGCCCAGACGTGATGCCCAGGCATAGTAGGCACCCGTCGCGGGCAACATGCTCCCGGCCATCATGATCATCACGGTTACCACCAGCACCAGCAGCGAGGAGGCCAGGTAAGCCAACACGACCGAGGGGCCGGTCATACCGATAGCAATACCGGTGAGGGCGATTACACCTGCGCCCACAATCTGGCCAATGGCAATGACCAGCACGTCCCAGAACGTTAAGACACGTTGCAGGCGTGGAGGCGACTCGGACACAGCCAAAATTGCAGCCTCGGCTAGACAGCACGATTGAGCGCCCGAGCGCGCTCAAGTTCGTCCAGAATGTCCTGATGGCGCTGTTTATCTATCGCGTAGCGGCCATAGAAGTAAACTGCCCCGAGTACCGGCAGCACCGCCAGCACCCCTTCAAAGATGCCCAACTCGAACAATACCTGCTCAGGCACCTCACCCACCACAGCTCGGGATGGAAACCCGATAACATCCACAGCAATGCCCGCCAGCAGGTGGCCAAGCCCATTGGCTACTTTGGCAAAAAACGTCCGCACGGCATAAAAGATCCCTTCCTGCCGCAGACCAGTACGCAACTCCTGCTCGTCCACCACATCCCCAATGGCGGAGTACACAGTGGTTGTCAACGTGGCCAGCGCGCCGTAATAGAAGAACACCGAAGCGCAGATCAGCGGAAATATCCAGACTGAGCCGTTGGCCGGAAGCAGGTCAAATGAACGCGCAATTATGGGCAGACTTGCCGCCAGGGCCGCTAACGCCACCGCACCACGCATCGTGCCACCTTTTTCAAAACGTTCGTTAAGGAACGCAACCAGCATCATTGCAGGGATGTAGCTGATGGCCGCAACAATGGGGAAAAATGCAATCAACGACGGCGGTATTTCCCAGTAGTAGAGGCTCATATTGGCCCCCAGAGTTTCCCGCACACCAATCATGGGAGACAGGAAAAACAGACCAAAGAACAACATCAGATAGTTGCGATTCTGAAACACCACAGACGCGTCCTGCACAAACCTGCGCAACGTAAAGGCAGCCTGGTCTGCCGGGGGCTGCGGCAGGTGAGGAATGCGGTGTCGGGTGAGAAAAGCGGTCAGAAAGATAACGATGGCGCCGAACACGGCCAGGATGCCGGCAAACCAACTCGTATCAATTTCCGCCACAGGCTTATCCCCGACAACCAGATTGTAAAAACACCAGGCCAGGGCTGCCCCCCCGCCAAAGGAGAACAAGGTGTTGTAACGAAATATTCGAGTGCGCTCAATGTAACGGTCACTGAGTTCGGACCCCAGCGCCAGATGCGGCAGGTGATAACAGGTGAGAAAAAATTTCAACAGGCTGGCAAACACAAATAGCCAGCCAGCAAGCGCCCATTGCACGCTGGTGGCTTCGTAACCTAACAGATTCCATACGGTATCACTGTCTGCCAGCAAGGTATCAGGCGGCACATAGATACAGAATATGGCGGCACCAAGCGGCAACGACGCGAAATAGATGAATGGATGGCGCCGACCCCAGCGCGAACGCCAGCGGTCGGACAGGTAACCGATCAACGGGTCAGATACAGCATCCAGGATAATCGACAGAAACACCGCGCCGCCCGCGAGCGTACCGGGCAGCCCAAACACCACGGTATAGATCAGAAAGTTGAAACCGTTAAAAGCGTAACCCACGGCTCCTTCCGCTGCACCCCCCATGGCGTAGCGTAATTTCAGACTCAGCGTGACGGCGCCGTCTGCACGTACGTCCTGCAACCTCCCCTCCCCCTCTGTCAGCTCTTTCAGCGTTTCACGTGATCAGACACCTACGCGCAGACGGCCCAGAAAATCCATTTTGCCCAATGGCGTTCCAAGCATGCGCAAAATGTCGTAAGCCGTCGTCGCGTGAAAATAAAAGTTTGGTAAAGAGAATGACAACAAAAAGTTCTCGTTGGTAAAAGGCATCTCTCGTTCACCCAGTTTGAACACCAGCGACTTATCCGCAAGACCGTCAACCTCACTCTCGCTGAGGCTCGCCAGACCAGTC
>JBCCUW010000197.1:0-7608 GCA_039196385.1 Pseudomonadota bacterium | reverse complement strand
TGCGCGCGTATGACGTTCGCAGCGGTGCGTTTCTGTGGGGCTGGAATCCGGTGCACCCGGAACGGCCACAAAAGAACCCCGACGGCACTTACGTGGCTGGCACAACCAACGTCTGGTCAACTATCTCCGTAGACGAAGGGCTTGGCCTGGTGTTTGTTCCAACGGGGAATTCTTCGCCAGACTATTATGGCGGGGACCGGCAGGGTGAACTGGACTACTATTCAAGTTCTATTGTGGCTTTACATGCGGCTGATGGCTCGATCGCCTGGCACTATCAGACGGTTCATCACGACATCTGGGTCTATGATGTGCCCGCGCAACCCACCCTGGTTGATCTGACGATCGTTGGAGTAACCAGTCCGGCGCTGGTTCAGGTCACCAAAATGGGCATGACCTTTGTGCTGGATCGTCGCACCGGTAAACCGCTGCACCCCATAGAAGAACGAGCCGTGCCACAAACCGGCGCGGTGCCTGGAGAATATCTCAGCCCCACCCAGCCTTTTCCGCTTAAGCCTGAACCGCTGCACCAGTTGGGTATTTCGCCCGATGATGCCTGGGGTCTGACCTTCTGGGACAAAGGCCAATGCCGTAAGCTGCTGGAGAGCATCCAGACCGGGCCGATCTACACACCGCCAAGTCTCACGGGCACAGCGTTTTATCCCTCCAATCTGGGCGGTAACAATTGGGGCGCACCCGCGGTAGACCCTGAGCGACGCATCATGGTCACCAATACCAAACACTTCCCCACAGTCATCCGCCTGGCGGAGCGACCGGACTGCCCCGAAGGTACCGTGTTTCCGCAACACGGCTCAGCCTATTGTACGTTGATGGAGCCACTCATATCGCCCTGGGGACTGCCCTGCACCGCCCCACCCTGGGCAACCCTGGCCGCCGTAGATCTGCAATCGGGCAACATTCTGTGGCAACGCCCGTTGGGCACGCTTGAGGATCTGGCGCCCTGGCCGGCATACCACTTCATCGGATCGAGCATCGAAATGGGTGGGCCGATGGTCACTGCTACCGGCTTGACCTTCATTGCCGCCACATCGGACGCTTACCTGCGCGCTTACGACAATAACGATGGTACAGAGTTGTGGCGGGTTAAGTTGCCCTCTTCAGGTAATGCGGTGCCGATGAGCTATACCTATCAGGGCGCTCAGTATGTTGTCATCGCCGCAGGCGGCCATTTTACCTCTCCCCAGCCTTCCGGGGACCACGTACTCGCGTATAAACTGCCCGCTCAGGAGTAACACAAAGCCAAGGCCGCATCCTATGCAGACTGATTCGCCCACCCGCGCCGACAGACATCGCGCCACGCTGAAGTACCTGGTCAAGGGAATTCACCCCGGCCGGGAGTCGTCCCAGGCGCTGCGCACAGAGCTTGAAGACAGCTTACCCAACGCTGCTTCCATTGTGGTGCTCGCGGTTGTGGAAGGTTACTCGGTGGAACTGGAGATGGATGATCTCGCGCCGTTTTCAACCGCCAGTTTTGAGCCTTACGTGGCCGAGCATGTCTTGCCTGAAGCCGTGCAGCTGCGCTGCGACGTCAGCGGGCACGTCCAAATCCAACTGCTCAAAGCACACTATGACTAGCCACCGCGTAAACTCATCACACCCGATGACTCCCGGCTAAGCCACGCTTGTTGTAGGTTTACGGTAGAACACAAAGGCCACCGCAGCCACCACATAAACCGCGAGAAAAACTTGAAACGACAGGTCATATGACCCTGTTGAATCAAATACCCAGCCAGCAAAAGGCACGCCGAGTATCTGGATAGGAAACTGCGCCGGCCGGATCAGACCCAGCACCGCACCAAAGCGCTCCCGCCCGAATGTTTTGGCCACCGTTGTCGCCTGCAACGGCACAACCCCCCCAACGCCAAAGCCAAACAACGCGGCGCCCAGCGAAAACCACAGCAGATCGTGATTCAGGTACATGATGGCCTGGCCGGTAAACTGGATGGCGATGACTGCCCACATATTCGTGCGTGCACCGAGACGGTCACCGAGATAGCCAAAACACAATTTTCCGGCCACGCCCAATCCAGCGCACAGCGACATCACATAGGAAGCCAATGCCAACGGGTGCCCTAAGTCAGTCACGCGCGGCACCATATGGGTCAGGGTGGCACTCATACAACAGAACACCAGAGCAAAGCCGCTGGCGATTACCCAGAAGTTACGGTCGCGCACCACTGCGCTCATGCGCAATCGAGGTGGCGGCGCGGTTGGTGTCACGGAGCTGGCGGTGACCTTCTTCAAAGCGCCGTCCGGTAGCAGACCAACATCTTCCGGACGCGAAATCACCAGGCGCAGCACCAGTGGCACCACCACCAGACCGGTAAACAAGCCATAGACTAAAAATCCGTTGCGCCAACCAAACGCTTCAATCAATTCAGCACTGATGGCCGGCATAAACACGCCAGACAACGAAACACCGGTTGCCGCAATGCCCAATGCGGTGCTGCGCCTCCGGTCGAACCAGTTGGTCACCAGCTTGCTGGTCGCCAGTTGTCCCATACTGGAGGCGCCAAAACCGATGAACAAACCGATAACAAGATAAAACTGCCAGGGATTCTGTACGGTGCTCAGCAGGACAAATCCCAGGGCCATCGAGGTCGCACCAATGCCGATAATGCGACGCAGCGGATACTTATCCAGCGCGCGGCCAACCATGGGGGCAACAATGGCGCCAACCGCGTTGGTTGCCGTCAGACCCAGGGCCACGCCCAGCCGTGAATCACCGAACTCCGCGGCAATCGCTTTAAAAAACACGCCGTAGGAATAAAAGAAAAAGCCTACCGCCACAAAGTCGACAAAAAAGGCAACCGTGACCATGCGCCAACCCAGAAATCTTGTCGCCATTAACGCCCGCCTGAACAGTGATCAGCGAATGTTGTGGTTCCGGCAGGCTGGCAGACCGTGCGGCAGTCTGAAGGTGGGGTCAGCAGTTTGTCGAACGCCTGCAGAGCAAACTCCATTTATCAGGGAAAACTCGCTATTCTAACACCATTGTCCGCAATGAGCCCTCTCGGGGAGGTCAGCTTGGCAACGCGTAAACAAAAACCCGCGCAAAAACAGACATCCGGCAGTCAGCGACGCACTAAAACGCGGGCAAAGAACATTACCGATGCAGTGCGCGAAATCTGCCTGTCGTTTCCGCAGAGTGAAGAATTTGTCAGCCACGGTGCACCCAATTTCAGGGTAGTTGACGGCAAAACCTTCGCAACCTACGCCATCAACCATCATGGTGACGGCCACCTGGCATTGTGGTTGCGCTCCCCACCCGGCGCGCAGCAATTGTATGCGGAAGGCGAGCCGCAGCATTACTACGTACCGCCCTATGTCGGCCCCAGCGGCTGGCTTGGGGTGGATCTGGATAAAGGTCTGAGCTGGCTGACCATTGCAGATCTGGTGCGCGAAGCTTACGCCCATGTGGCACCCGCTGCGTTAACCGCTCAACTTGGCCCGACAATTGAAATAGAGCCACCCACCGAGACCATGGACCCGGAAGAATTTGACCCCTTCTGTGTCCCCGCCGCGCAGGAGAAACTGGCGCGTATCCGGGAGATTTGCCTGGCCTACCCGGAAACCAGCGCAGACAGTCAATTCGGCAATCCCTGTTTTCGGGCCGGCAAGAAAAATTTCTGCATTCTGCAGTTTCACGACAGACGACTGCAGCTGAGTGTCTGGGCTGGCGCAGAGCGTCAGGCGACGCTGACTTATGACAAACGCTATCGGGTGCCTGCGTTTACCGGCCACAACGGCTGGATCGAACTGGACATTCACGAAGATATGGCAGACGACGAAGCTGGTCATCTGATTGACACAAGTTATCGGCATTTTGCGCTCAAGCGCATGCTCAAAGCGCTGGATGGGCTGTTATGATGAGCCGGTAACAACAATAAAGGCTGAATGGAGGGCAGATGCCAGCACCGTTAGAAGATGTCACCGTCGTAGAAATAGACAACTGGATGGCCGCACCCAGCGCCGGCGCCATACTGGCGGACCTGGGCGCCACTGTGATTAAGGTGGAGCCGCTCACCGGGGATCCCATGCGCGGCATGTCGAGGCCCATAAAGAAAGATGATGCCAGCGACGCTGAGCGCGCCTACGACTTTCAGTTCGACGTGGACAATCGCGGCAAACAGTCCATTGCGGTAGCCCTGGACAAGCCGGAAGGCGCGGCGCTGGTGCGCAAACTGGTCGCTGAGGCAGACATCTTCATGTGCAACCTGTTGCTGGCGCGCCAGGAAAAATTTGGCCTGGACCCGGCTTCCCTGTTTGCCGTTAAACCCAATCTGGTACACGCCACCCTCACCGGCTACGGCACCAGCGGTCCGGACGCCTGGCGTCCGGGGTACGACGTGACAGCCTTTTTCGGTCGCTCAGGTCTCTACGATGCCCAGCGCGAAGGGGACGACGGGGTGGTCCCCATGGCCAGACCCGCCCAGGGTGACCACACGACCGGCCTGGCCATGGTCAGCGCCATACTGGCGGCACTGCGGCTGGCCGAACGCAGTGGCGAGGGGCAGGCAGTGGAAACCAGCCTGTATGAAACCGCTGTGTGGACCCAGGCTTCTGATTACGCCGTCACCGCTATCGATCGCGCACCGGTGCGACGCCGGGCGCGCAAACAGATGCTGGCCATTACCGCCAACCGGTTCCCCTGTGGGGACGGCAAGTGGGTTGTATTCAATATGCTTCCGGACGTCGCCTATTGGCCACGCATGTGCCAGGCCCTGGAGGTTGAGCACCTGATCGACGACGAGCGTTTTGTTGATTCCAGCAGCCGTTATCGCAACATGGCGGAACTGATTGACCTGATCGACGCCGCCATGGCGACACGCAGCCGCGACGAATGGGGCGAAATTTTCGACAAAGCTGGGCTCATCTGGGGCAAGGTGCTGGGTTTGCACGAGGTGCCGCAGGATCCGCATGCAATCGAACTGGGCATGTTCCCCCAGATCGATCATCCTGAAATGGGCAGATACACTACTGTCAATATTCCCATGCGCTTTGCTGAGGCGGACGTGCGACCCCGCGGCCCTGCACCGCGGATTGGCCAACATACCCACGATGTGCTCACCGCAGCAGGCTTGAGTGACGCCGAAATTGACGACCTGCTGTCCCAATCCATCATTGCCGCGGAGCAATAGATGGCAATTAACCCCACGTAGCAAGGAAGGTAGCCACTATGGAAAACATCGTTATCGTCGACTGTATCCGCACCGGGCTGGCCAAAGCACATCGCGGTACATTTAACCTGACCCGTTCCGACGACCTGGTCGCCCATTGCATCGACGCGTTGCTGCAGCGCAATCCCGGGGTTGACCCCGCCAGCGTGGAAGATGTCATTCTCGGTTGCGGCAGGCAGGTAGGTGAGCAATCCGCCAACGTCGCCAGGCATGCGGTGGCGCTGTCCAAACTACCCATCACAGTCCCGGCCACCACCATCAGTCGCGCGTGCTCATCCGGCTTGAACTCCATCGCGTTTGCGGCTACGCAGATTAACAGCGGTTGTGCTGAGATCATTATGGCCGGTGGCGTGGAATCCATTACCGGTCTGTCCCGCGGCACTGCGGCGGAGTTTGATGAAAATCCCACCCTGATGGCTGAGCAGCCGGACATGTACATGGCCATGGGCAACACTGCTGAGGTGGTTGCCAGGCGATATCAGGTCACACGCGACGCGCAGGATGAGTACGCTCTACAGAGCCAGCAGCGTTATGCAGCCGCCGCGCAAGCGGGCTACATTGATGACGAAATTGCGCCCATGACCGTCACCTGGCGCCAGGTGGTAGACAAAGAAAAGAAGGCAACGGCAGATGTCCGGGGGACCGTTGATAAAGACGAGTGTAATCGCCCAGGCACAACCCTGGACGGCTTAACCACATTGCCACCCGCCTTTGAAGAAGGCGGCTCTGTGACGGCAGGCAATGCCTCGCAACTCTCAGATGGTGCAGCCATGGCCCTGCTGATGACGGAGCGGCGGGCGGAACAACTGGGACTGCAACCGATGGGCTACTTTCGCGGTTTTACCGTTGCCGGTTGTGAACCAGATGAGATGGGCATCGGGCCTGTGTTTGCCATTCCCAAACTGCTGTCATATACCGGCCTCAGTCTGGATGATATTGATCTGGTGGAACTCAATGAAGCATTTGCGAGTCAATGTCTCTACTGCCGGGACCGCCTGGGCATAGATAATGATATTTACAATGTGAATGGCGGCTCCATCGCCATCGGCCATCCTTTTGGCATGACGGGGACACGGTTAACCGGTGCGCTGTTGCGAGAGCTGAGACGCAGGAACCAAAAATACGGTATTGTTTCCATGTGCATTGGCAAAGGTATGGGCGCAGCAGGCCTGTTTGAGGCGATTGCCTGAGCGGCAACCGGTGCCGGAACTGATCAATTTCTAACGGAGGTAGGCTATGTCCAGTAAGCGTCGAGACTTTCTGAAAACCAGTGCGATGACCGGGGCCGCGTCTCTGCTGGCGCCGGGCCTTGCGGCAGCGCAAGGCAAAACGCCAACCGCAAAGCTGAACGACGGCAACGCCGAAGTACGCAGCTACCAGCGGCTCGGGCGCACAGATCTGCAGATTTCCGACATTTCATTTGGCACCAGCCGCCTGCGGCGGGGTGAAGAAAACCTGATCCACCATGCGCTGGACCGGGGTATCAACTACTTCGACAGTGCGGAGAGCTATACCGGCGGACAATCTGAGACCGTCCTCGGCCACGCCCTCAAAGGTCGCCGCCAGGACGTGTATCTGGTCTCCAAAACCATCACCCGCAGCAACACCACCGCGGCTCGCATGATGAGCGATCTGGACAGTTCGCTGCGGCGTTTGCAGACCGACTACGTCGACGTGTACATGAACCACGCGGTCAACGACACCGCGGTTGTCGGCAATCCCGAGTGGCTGGACTTTACCGAGAAGGCGATCAATCAGGGGAAAATCCGCTATACGGGTATATCCGGACACGCCGGTCACCTGATCGACTGTCTGGACTACGCGCTGGATGAAGACCTGATTGACGTGATGCTGGTAGCTTATAACTTTGGCCAGGATCCGAAGTTCTACGAAGGCCTGAGCAGGGGTATCGATTGGATTGCCACCCAGCCGGACCTGCCCCGTGTGCTGCAGAAAGCCAAGCAGAAAGATGTGGGCGTAGTGGCCATGAAAACACTCATGGGCGCGCGCTTGAATGATATGCGTCCTTACGAAGAGGCGTTTGGTCCCCAGGGTGCAACCTTCGCCCAGGCGGCTTTCAGCTGGGTCCTGGCCGATCCGCACGTCGACGCTTTGGTCATTTCCATGACAGATACGCAGCGCATCGACGAATTCCTCGGCGCCTCAGGCCAAACCCAGGTCAGCGCCCAAGCGCGCCATCTGCTCGACCAATACGCTTACCTCAACGGCGCAAATTATTGCAAACACGCCTGCAACCTGTGCACCGGGGCCTGCCCTTACGGCGTGCCGATCTCCGACGTGTTGCGGACCCGTATGTACGCTACCGACTATGCTGACGTGGAGTTTGCTCGTCGTGAGTACAGTCTGTTGGAGACTTCAGCAGAAGCCTGTCTGCAGTGTTCCGGCGAAC
>JBCCUW010000196.1:0-7611 GCA_039196385.1 Pseudomonadota bacterium | reverse complement strand
CTCACGTATCGGCAATTGCTACAGGACTCTGAAATCTCCGAAGAGATCGTTCTGGCAGAGCCGAGCCGCGACACCGTTCAACTGTTCACCCGTGCGCCTGCGGCCAGCCGGCGTCATATTGGGCAGATGGTGGAACAAGTCGGTATACACGATGTTGTGACCGGTCAGGCGCAGTACAGCCGCGACGCCCGTCTGCCGGATATGCGCTTCGGTGCGGTTGCCCGTCCGGCGCAACTTGGCGCCGAATTGATCGCTTGGGATGCGGACAAGGCGAGGCAGGTCGCCGGGGTTATGGCGGTAGTGGAAGGACCTGATGGCACGCCTGGCGTGGTCGCAAGCACGCCAGGGGCGGCCCAACGTGGTGTTCAGGCACTGGCCTGCAAATGGCGACAACTTTCTGCTGACCAGTTGGCGCGTGTGCAGGAAAACCTGGACATTGATGTGCTGATAGACCGCAACGAGCTCGAGCATAAGCCGATCGACAACGGTTCTCTTGCCAGTGGCAGGGAAGCTGCGCAGATTCAGCTTAATGAACGTTACGATACACCCATGGCTGCCCATGCCGCCATGGAACCCCGGGCGGGTCTGGCCCATTTTGAGCGGCGTGATGGCACGGCGCAGTGCCGAGTCTGGACGGGTTCCCAGGACCCGTGGCTGGTGCGCAAAGCGGTCAGCCGCGCGCTGGGTATCAACGACGAGCGGGTGATTGTCTATAACCATCGCATTGGGGGTGCGTTTGGTGGCCGCCTGTTGTGCCAGGCATCCATTGAGGCCGCCTGGCTCTCGCAGGCGGTAGGCGAGCCGGTTAAGGTGCAGTGGAGTCGCGAGGAGGAGTTTGCCTGCAACTATGTGGGGCCACAGTTCTCTACGCGGATTGAAGCAGGCCTGGACGACACCGGCAACATTGCCTACTGGCATCACCGCATGGCGGGTGCGCCAATCTTAACGTCTTCCACCTTTATTCCCCGCAGGCTGCATTGGGCGGCTGATCTGGTTGCTGATCCGGGGACCCAGCGAGGTACGGAGTTGCCTTACGCGGTAACTAATCAACGGGTTGAATTTGCCGATGTTCGAGTGCCGATGCCCACGGGCGCCTGGCGCGGGTTGGGCGCCGCGCCGAATACTTTTGCGGTAGAGGTGGCCATGGATGAACTGGCGTCAGCCGCCGCGCTTGAACCGCTGGCGTTTCGCGCAGCCCATGCCCGTGACCCGCGTTTGGCTGGCGTCCTCAAGCGGCTGGCAGAGTTGATCAGTGATGAAGACACCCCGCCTGGTGTTGCCGCCACGGCGTACAAAGGAGTGACCTTTGTGGCCGTTGCCGCAAGCGTCGACGTCAGCAGTGGGTTGCCGGTAGTGACCAAGCTGTGGTGTGTGCATGACTGTGGCCAGGTGGTGTCGCCAGATCAGGTGCTTGCACAGATTGAAGGTAATCTGGTGTGGGGTATTGGAATGGCGCTCACGGAAGAGTTTAAGCTGGCAGACGGTACGCCAAGCACCCTCAATTTCGACACCTATCTGCCGCCACGCAGCCTGGATATACCGCCGATGCAGATTGAAATGATTGAGTCTGACGCCCCGCCTTCGGGTGCAGCGGAAGCGGCGTTTGCGCCGGTGGCAGCAGCTATTGCCAACGCCGTTTCCCGGGCGACCGGTGCGCGGCAGCGGCGCTTACCATTACAACCGCTCGCCGCGCCCGGAAGGCGCCAGGGATGAGTGGCCGTGCGCCTGGGCGGCCCCTGAATCCGGAGCATGACGAAGCGATATTTGCTGCTACCGTCGCCATTGTCACCGAAGCAGGGTTTGATGCGGTTAACATCGGCACCGTTGCCCGGCACGCTGGGGTCAGT
Organism: Pseudomonadota bacterium; assembly: GCA_039196385.1. Lineage (GTDB taxonomy): Bacteria > Pseudomonadota > Gammaproteobacteria > Pseudomonadales > Azotimanducaceae > UBA4421. The sequence continues at coordinate 5,764 of JBCCUW010000196.1, read as the reverse complement.
CGCCCGACTATCTACCGGCGCTTCCAGAACACTCAGGCGCTATTGGAAGCTTGTATTGCGCATATTGTGGATACCCAGTTGGTCGCGCCAGCCGCTTACCCGGACCCGCGCGAGCAGATTATTGAATTGCTCAGTAACACGGTTGACATGCTTACCAACACGGCCATCGGGGTTATGTTTCGCGCATCGCTGAGTCAACTGGAGCACAATACAGAACTGACCGTACTGATCAGCCGCTTTGGCGCCAGCAGACGCCAGGCGTTGAACAAGGCGTTGAGCGCCGCGCAACGCCAGGGCATGTTGAGCGCCACCGCCAGTATTCCGGTCGTGGGTGATGCCTTGGTTGGTGCGGTTTACTTTCGTTATCTGTTGACGAATCGTCGCCTGGACCGGCGTTACTTGGAGGCATTGTACGATAACGTCTGTGGCGATCCTGCTAACCCTGAATGATCTGATCCATCTTGTGGCCCAGAAAGTCCGCGGCGGTAGTGGCCCCCAGCGGGTTCTGAGGAAGCGGTGTGTCATGGTTGGGGTCGTGAAAGTAGATTAAGGACAAATTTGCTGACGCGCCGGGTCGGGCAATCACGCGGTGGGGGTTGGCGCGCCAACGGCCTGCAGACAGCAATACCATCATCTCGCCCAGGTTCATGGTCAGAGTATCGGCGATGGCCGGTGCGTCCACCCACTGCTCGTTTGCCGGATCACCCAGATTCACCTGCAGCCCGTTATCGTTGTCACGATCCAGCAGGGTAATGGTGCCGAAATCGGTATGCGCCCCGACCCGCCAGCCACCCTGGGCATCTACCTGCGGATACAGGTTGGCGGTGACGGTGGCCATGGGCTTGTCACAATGTTCAGTCACCCAATCCGGGGCAAAACCCAATGCGCGGGTCAGTATGGAGAGTAATTCCAGAGTTAAGCGGTCCGCACACATAGACCATTCGGTTAAGGCGGATTGAAATCCGGGGATGTCCTGGTCAGGCCAGATATTGTCAGCATACCAGCGCGGTGCTGTAGTCTGTAATTCTGCAAAGCCCGGAAACACCGGGCCGACCGAATAGGCCTCTTTCAGATCGATAATGTCGGCTTGCGCGTCGTTTTTGTCGTAGCTGGAGGCGTTGGACTCCAGCCCCAGGGCAATCCATCCGCGGTAGGCGGCCTGGGTGGTGTGCGCTTGTTTGCGAGTTGCCGGCAACGCAAAAAAACTGTGCGCAGCCGCTCGGGCGCGGTTGGTCACAAGCGCGGGTAAACCATGATTGCGTAACATCAGGAAACCCACGCGCTGCAGGTGTCGGTCTACCGCGTGCATCAGCGCGTTCTGTTCGGCAGTACTGCCTGTCCGCCATTGCCGCAAATCGATCAGAGGTATTTCAGGCGACATCAGGATGTGCCTGATTGGATGCCTGGGTCGCTGGAGCTTCGTCGGGTCCTCGTGCCCAGCGGACCAGCAGGTAAACCACGGGGGTGTCCGCGGTTGCCAGAACGATCTTGAGCAGATAATTGCCGATCAACAAGCTGATCAGCGCTTCGTTGGAAACCAACCCGTAAAACGCGATCATATAAAAAATGACCGTATCCACGGCTTGGGACACGAGGGTTGAGCCATTGTTGCGCAGCCATAACAGGCGGTCTCCCGTGACACCGCGGATCAGCTTGAATACGTAGATGTCCAGAAGTTGCGAGACCACCACCGCGCTGATTGAAGCTACCCAGATGCGCGGCGCTGCCTCGTACAGCAGGTTGTAAGCGGAGTTCTGCGCCTGCCAGTATTCCGGTGCCGGGAGCATCACGGCGATGCTCAGGAAAATCATCACCAGCAGATTCACCAGCGCGCCGCCGTAGACAATCGCCCGTGCCCGTTTAGCCCCCCAGACTTCTGTTACCACATCGGTGATCGGAAAAGTGATGGCAAACAGGAATTCGGACAACACAAAACTGGTCACCCCCAGACCGATCAGGGTGAGGTCCATAGGGACCTGTTTCACAACAAACAGCTGCATCATGCCCCAGCTGGCGGTAAAGGCGCAGGCCAGAATGCAGAAACGTGCTTCGCTGGATAAGTTTTTGATAGTTTTGATGTCCAGGCTGGTCACGGGTAAACGTGCAATTGACGTGCCACGTTACTGGCATGATCATTGCTAATAATTACCAGTCAGAGGTTTGGACGAGGTAGGTAATGCACGGGTTGGTAAAGTTGGCGTTTGGGGTATGGTTATCACTCAGCGTGATGCAGATCCCCCCGGCTGCTGCAGACCTGCGTATCACCGATGGTTCAGGACAGACTGTCGTTTACTCTTTTGCGGAACTTGATCGCCTGATTGGTGCGGTTGAAAGAGAAATTCCCGACGACTATCTGTACAAACAATCGAAGCGTTACGTGGGCTACGATCTGCGCCGTTTGTTTGAGGTGCTGGAGTTACCGACAGATCGCAACTATCTGTTGGTTTGCACGGACGGTTATGAGATCCCGTTTGATGCCGCATGGTTGGAAGATGAGCGGTTTGCCGGTTTACTGGCTCGCGGTGACGTTGAGGCAGATGCGGCCCAGGGGCCGTGGTTACCCTATCGGGTTGGCAGCGAACCCACTGCCCTAAGCCCGTTTTATCTGGCCTGGGCGGCTGATGCGCCCGATGCGCAGCAGGCTGCGCGGGACTTATTACCCTGGCCATACGCGCTGCATGAGATTCGCTACCACGATGCGGATGAGCTGCATGCGGCCGCCGCGCCCCGTCGACAGGCGCTGCCGGCGGTGCACAGTGGCTTTGAGGTGTTCACCACACACTGCATGAAGTGCCACAAAATTAATCAGGCGGGTGGTTCATTGGGTCCGGAGCTAACCTCCAGCCCGGCGGTGACCTTTACCACGGATGCAGAACTGGCCGATGTGATTGTGCACATTGACCGTTACTACCCCAACTCCAAAATGCCGGTTTATGCCGGGGTGCTCAGCTCTGGGCAGGTTGCGGATACGGTGGCTTATCTGCGCCATATCAACGAGCGTCTACCTGAGCGTTGAGCAGGTTTTGCGGCGAACCGTGCCCGCTGACGGGGCACGTGACCTGATTTGGCGCACAGTGATTTGCCAGCCACAGGTCAGGATTTGGCGTCAGACCAGCTGAAACAGCGCGCACACCGCCAGTATGAATGCGGTCATCCCCAGCAACAGACGGCGCGAGACCGGGGTGGGTAAGTCCAGTCCCGTGCTGGTGAGACGCAGTCCCGCCAGGCCGGCAATGGCTAGCGCCATGACAAACCCCGTCACGTTCCACCATAGCCAGGACACTTCGGGAAAGCCCAGCCACAGAATGCCGTTGGTGATTAACCCGGCAGCAAAGCCGCTGAGTACTCGAACCTGGCTGGCACCAGGACTGAGCAATGCCATGACAAACAAAGCTAATAAGGGACCATTTGCCATGGAACCAATTTTGTTGATGGCTTCTAACACCGTTGGAGCAATGTTTTCAACCTGATAGCTGAAGAAGACGGCAAACACACCCCAGCCGAGGGTGGCGAGCTTGGACACAGTAAATAACTGGCGCTCGCTCATCTGCCCTCGCCGGTTTAGCAGATCTTCGATGGTGGTGGCGGACAGCGAATTCAAGGCTGAGTCAATGGATGACATAGCTGCTGCAAATATCCCTACCATGACCAGTCCTAACAGACCGGCAGGAAAACTCTGCAGCACGTAGGCCGGAAACACGAGATTATAGTTTGGCGCGCCGCTGGCGGTGGCGGGCAGGGCGCTGATGAATGTTGGTGTAGCGGCGGCATATGCGGCGAGGACCAGACCCAGCAGGCAGTAGAGCAGAACGACGGGAAAGCGCAGAAGACCATTAAGCAACAGAACACGATTGGAGGCAGCGGGTGATTGCGCAGCCAGTACACGTTGGGCCTGACTCTGATCGCAGCCGTAGTAAGCGGCGTACAGGAAAAAGCCACCAATGAGCATGGGCCAGAATCCGTAGCTGTCTTCGCTGCGCAGTCCCCAGTTGAAATCCAATGCCTGGGTGCGTTGCAGGGCCAGCACATTGTCAACGCTGACCTGGGTCAACAGGAACCCGATGGTTACCAGTACGGCGGCGACGATGAGCAGCATCTGGATCACATCGCTGATCACCACCGCGCGCATTCCGCCCAGCACATCATAAGCAATGGTTACCCCCATCAGAATCACCACGGCCATGGTGTAACTGATATCCAACAGCAGGGTCAGCACTAAAGCGACGCCGTAAACCGTCACACCCGTGGCAACACCGCGAAACAACTGAAAACACAAACTGGCCACCAGCCGGGTCTGGGGTCCCAGGCGTTGCTCTAGAAAGGCGTAGATGGAAATATGCCCCTGGCCGCGGATGGGCGCCAACAGTAACATCAGGGCCAGCATGGCCAGAGGTACAGCCAGCTCGTATTGCAGCCATAACATGCCACCGCCGGCGACAAAGCCAACGAAGGCAGGCGCCCCGAGCAGGCTGTTAGTTGAACACTGGGTAGCAATGGTGCTGGTGGCGAGGGGCAGGGCACCCATGGCGTTGCCGCCCAGATAATAGTCTTTGCGGCTGGTCTGGCGGCGCCCGACCAGTGCTGACAAACCCAGCATACCCAGCAGGTAACTGACCACGACAATCCAGTCGAGCAGGCTCACGGTACTGGCACGCTATATGCTAGTTTGGTTGCAGGTAAGTCGACCGTCTGACCGCCGGCAGCTACCGCAAGAACAACAATATTCCGCATGAGGGGTCCTATCATCCAAGGAAAAAAGCAAGAATCAGGCCAGGCTGCCGTGGTCCGGCTGCGTGAGCTGCTGAGTATGTTATATCACCAGGAGACTGCCGAGCAGCTGACGGCGAAGCTGTTGCAGATTGCAGAGCAGGCGGAGCCAGCACCGGTGTTGCGCGACAATCGGGTGCTACTGATCACGTATGCCAATACCATCTACACGGAAGACGAAGCGCCTTTGCAGACGCTGCGGCGATTCCTCAAGCGCCATATTGGTGCAACCATGGATGCGGTCCACCTGCTGCCCTTTTACCCGTCGTCGTCGGATGATGGATTTGCCGTGATTGATTATCGGATGGTCGATCACCACGTGGGCAGTTGGGAGGACGTCCGCGCCCTCGCGGAAGATTATGATCTGATGTTCGACCTGGTGATTAATCACTGTTCCCGGGAATCGTTGTGGTTTGCCGACTTCATCAGCGGCCGGGAACCCGGCAAACACTTTTTCATCACGCTGCCGGAAGAGTCGGATACTTCTGCGGTGGTACGGCCCCGCAGCACACCGCTGATTTCGGCGGTACATACGTACGCTGGTATCCGGCATGTCTGGAATACCTTCAGCGACGATCAGATTGATCTGGATTTCAGTAATCCCGCCGTATTGATCGAGTTTGTTGAAATTCTGTTTTTTTACGTGGCGCAGGGTGCCCGGCTGATCCGTCTGGACGCTATTGCATTTTTGTGGAAAAGGCTGGGCACCAGTTGCATGAGCCTGCCGGAAACCCATGTGGTGGTAAAGGTACTGCGTCTGCTGCTGGATCACGCCGGGTCGGGCGTGCAGATGGTCTCCGAAACCAATGTGCCGCATGAAGAAAACATCAGCTACTTTGGTCAGGGTGATGAAGCGCATATCGTGTATCAATTCAGCCTGGCGCCTCTGCTGCTCTACAGCTATGTGTTTGGTGACGCCAGCTACCTGACCACCTGGGCGGCGCGTCTGTCTGCACCGCCGCAGGGCTCAACCTATCTCAACTTTATGGCTTCGCAT
>JBCCUW010000195.1:0-7623 GCA_039196385.1 Pseudomonadota bacterium | reverse complement strand
GACCAGTGTGTGGCTGAACGCTCGATCAAGATAGGCACGCAGTTTAGGCGCCACTGCGCCATCTACTTCAAAACCCCCATATTGGGCTTGCAGGAAACAACTGGTCACAGCGATGTCTGCAATGGTGAGATGTTCGCCTACCAGATAACCACCTTCTGGCGTCAGGTTTTCCAGATAGCTCAGGCATTCCGGCATGGCGTTGTCCAATATATCCTGCACGAGCGCTTCGTCCGGTGCTTCATTGAACATCATTGGTTTCAGCATGCGCTCGCGGAATAATGTGGCGCAAGTTTCAACAAGCTTGGAATCAGCATACTCTTCCAGCCAGCATGCACGTGCTTCTTCCTGCGGATCGGACGGATAGAGCGGTGGCTCTGGCGCAATCCGATCCAGATAACGGCAGATGACACTGGTATCAGCGACGGTAAAACCGTCGTGATCCAACACAGGAATTTTGCCCAGTGGACTGATTGCCCGAAAAGCGGCGGATTCATCACCCGGAAAAGTGGGTTCGTTTGTGTAGTCCAGCTGTTTGTAGTCCAGAGCCAACAGTGCCTTGCGGGCGAAGGGTGATAGTGCGATACCGTATAACTTCAGCATAGTTTGTCCTCTGCGGATGCGGCTGATCAGATCATGGCTCCGATCAGGGTTTCGATCAGGGAGCCGGTATGGCGTGGCCAATCATCCGGTTGCCTTCGAATACCGCCTTGTCCATAACATTCACTTCATCAACAAAAACAAAGTCCAGGACCTGGTTTTCATTACCGTCTCGATGCAGCATGACAATAAACATCTCTCCTTCCGTCAGGCCTTTGTGGACTTTGATGTCCACATTCTGATTGGTGCCGTCCGTCAGATAGGTTGAAGCCACGTACTTGTCGCCGTTGGGCGCGCCGTTCTCGAAGGGGTGAATCACCAGCCAGCCGTTGCCGTCAATCTTCACCTCTGAAAAGGTCAGCGTGCCGCCATCGCGCTGCACGTCGTCTACGATGATCCAGTTTGCTTCGCCATTACCCATGGTCATTTGCGCGCGATCCGGGTATTCAGCTTCTGCGGCAAGGCTGGCGCTCGCCAGACCGAAGCTGAGTGCTACCAGAGTTTTTGTTTGATCAACGATCCGCATGTTGTTCCCCTTGATTAGTCTGCAGGACTGCAGGATAGAGGCAATGGCGGATGATGAGAACCCGCTATTTATCAGGATTGAGTTATGCGGACTTGCTCTGGTTCATGTCTGCCATCATCTTCACCAGCAGTTGTTTGGTGAACTCGAGGACGTCCCGGGTTTTCTCTTTGCTGATCTGATTGTTCAAGCGCCCGTACGCCAGACCCTCCATCTGGTACTGGCCCAGGTCGCAGATAAGCTCGAACTGCGCTTTCTGGCCGTTCCAATCGGGAATCAGGCTCAGGGCGTCACCACGCCACGCTTTGATGAAGCGCTGATAAGCGGGTTTGAGCACGCTCGCCAGTTCCTTATCGGTTCTGGCCGCAATCACCAGGTCCTGGTACGCCACAAAATGGGCTTCGTTCAGATGTCGCCAGTAAACCTCAATGGCGTAAGCCATGGGATCAACGCCCTTGGGGATATTCTGCAGATCGTTCTGGTGGTCGCTCAGGCGCTTGTTGTGCAGATAGTTGATGGCGGCCTTGATGGCATCAATCTTGGCGGGAAAGTGGTACTGCATGGAGCCGAGAGACACTTTGGCCATTTTTGCTATTTTGGCCATGGTGGAGCTCTCATAGCCGTACTCGACAATACACTCCAGGGTTGCAATGATGATCCGGTCTCGAGTCAGAGAACTTTTTTGTGACTGCCACTTTTCTTTGACTTTACCTTTGTCTTTGCCTTTTGTTTTGGCGCCGTGGTTGTTTTGAGTCGAGGTGGCCATTCGGTATTACTGCAAATTTCTTCGGGTTAACCGCCGCATCTTAGTGATTGCTGGTGAACACAACAACCCGCCCCGGTGCATTACCCGATTTGTGACTGCGCTGGAGGTTCAGACTTGATTGACATGCAGAACATGCTCGGCCGCTTCAACCGCACTGGTGAGGTTTTGTGGCTGGGTGCGCGTCCCGCTCGTAACGTCGCCATGGTGTGTCCGCAGGCGTTGGAGCTGCGGCCGCTCCAAGGTATTGTTGGAGACCGCTATCAGAGTCGACGCGGTAACCGTCAGGTCACCCTGGTGCAGGCTGAACATCTGCAGGTTGTGGCCAGCCTGCTGCAGCGCTCTGATCTGGCACCCGCTCTGCTGCGTCGCAACGTGCTGGTCGAAGGCATTAATCTGCTGGCGCTGTTGGGTCAGGAATTTCGGCTGGGCGAAGCCACGCTGATTGCCACCGGTCGCTGTCAGCCCTGTTCCAAGATGGAACGGCTTTTGGGCTACGGCGGCTACAACGCCATGCGCGGCCATGGTGGCATCACGGCCAATGTGGTGCAGGCGGGTGTGGTCCGGGTCGGAGATACGCTCGCCATGCTAACCTGACTTTTCAGAATGGTGGGACGGTTGCGCTAGTGCGGCGCGATAGTGAAAAACCCGCCAGCGACCAATCTGCAGCAGGCGGTATAGAGCGATCGGCTCTCCTCCCAGGCGTTGTTTGAATTTAAGTGCTGGGGTATTGAACTGATCAGATATGCTGACGAACCCGGTGACTCCCTGTTCGCGCAGTTGTGCATAACAGGCCGCGCGCATGCCTGAGGCCAGGCCCGAACCGCGGAAGTCGTTGGCAACAAAAGCATCGTACAAATACGCGTGCCCTGCCGGCAGTGGATAATCGCAGTGTGCGTCATTGATCTCCTGCAGGTCTGCCCACGTGTAACCGGCTACGGTCTCTCCCTGGCAGACCAGCGTGCACAAATGCCCGGCCTCCAGCCGCCGCAGAATCTCCTCAGCCGTGGCCCAGGAACTCAGGCCAACAACCTGTGTGTAATCCTGCAGCGTTAGCTGCTCCACGTGAAAGTCGTCCGGCAGTTTCTGCCAGGCCGGATCCAACGGGGTATGTCCTTCGCGGAAGACAAAATATGGCTGATAGGTGATCGCCAGGTGCTTGTTCAGCCGTTGGAGCAGGCGTTGTGTGAACAGGCCATACTGGCTGGAATTCGTGAGTGGCATTCTGCTGACGATCTCCTGTTAGGCTTGGCTGCTATTGTTTAAAACTCGGGCGGTAATCTGTTTGCCGAGCTGCTTGAGTCGAAAGATCTGTATGGGTAGTCCTTCCCGGATCAGGCTTAGATGCGCTACTAAGGCTTTATCGCGCCACAGCCTTTCGATGTAGCTGCCGGGCTGCGCACCGCTTTCGAATTCCGTCAGGTTTGGTTGGTGCTCAAGGCACCAGCGCAGGAACTCGTATTCGACAAGTGTGCCGGGACTGAATTGTGCGAACTTGCTGTCGTACGCTGTCTTGAAGGCAAATCCCTGCCCGGCCAGCGTGAAGTTGATCGTGGACGCGATAATGCGACCGTCCAGGCACAATTCGTAGTTGAATACCAAACCGTGTTGACGGGCGTTTTCCATCAGTGCTTGAAAAAACTCCTCTTCACCTGCGCTGGCGACCAAAGCGGTCTCAGCTCTGTTACCCGTGCGTTCGTTGTCCAGAAAGCTCTGCAGTTGCTCTGGTTGCAACTCCCTGCTGCGCGTGACGCTGAATGTAACGGTACCGTGTTCGCGCAACCGTCGCAGTTTGCGGGCGTTTTCCTTGTGCCGTTTCCTGGGCAGCTGTGTGAACGCGGTTGCTGGTTCTTTGAGAATCGCACGCTCGTATTGTCGGGTTGTCAGCCATTGGCAGGGCAGGTCGGTGGTGGCGGCCTGCAGACGCGTAAACAATTCCGTATCCGTGCGCAGGTCGTCAATCTGGAGCCCACCTTGGTTGGCCAGAACGTTTTGCAGAAATACCTTTAACTGGTCAGGGCCGCAATCGGTGTGGACCAGCAGCCCGCTCTGAAAACTGTGTTTGCAGTGATAAGCGATGCGTCGCGAAAATGGGTAGCGCCAGCTGGCCGGGCGGGGGTGAAATAGTCCCAGCGCCAACAATTTCCCGGTGCTGCACCAAAGTGTACCCACCTGCAGTTCGAGTTCTGGTGTCAGGTGAGTCTGGGCCGGTAACACAAATGCGGGGGAGAGATAGAAGTTGGGGGTGCAGGCCTGCACCCCAAGCTGACACCAGTCAGCCAGATGCTGCGCGCTGAACGCTGGCACTGTAAACCACTTAAATGCCACATCCGGCAAGATGTGTGCTCGTCCTTCCATGAACTGAACCCGTTTAAGCCTGTTTGATCCAACTGGGAGCATGGCATAGTTCAGCGGCGGATTCTTAGATTGGTTCGCCATTTTGACCATGTTGCCCGCAGCACATCGCAGCGACCGGGCAGCCAATAGCCGTCCGCCAACTGCAGTGCCCAGCGACTTTTGGAGGTGCTGTGAGGACCGCTGCGCAGTGAGGAAATCCAAACATTCCCCAGCCGCAGCCGCCCGAAAGCGCGCAAACGGCGGCGCACTTCTACGCCATCGATGGTTTTTGGGTTATCAATGTCAACAAGTTTGCTTAAATCAGACAGTTTGTTGTATTTGTCCCGCTGGGTTTGTGGCGAGCCCGGGGCGGCCTGGACAAGCAGGGTTAGCAACTCCGGCACCACTGCGACGGCAGCCTTTGTTTTTGCCCGCTCGACTTCCGTCAGCGTAGATTGCGGCTGGACCGGTACCGCCCCGCTGGCTAACACGGGCCCGGTATCCAGGCCCTGATCCATATGATGCCAGGTGAAACCGCTGGTGGCGGCGCCATGGTACAGGGACCAGGCCGTCGCACGCAGGCCGCGATAATCGGGTACGGCACCGTTGTGATAATTGATACAGAGGCTGAAGCGCTGCAGATACTCGGGTGCAAGACGTTGTTTCCAGAACACACTGAGCAGCACCGGTTTGTTCTTGGTGTGCATGGGGTTGAGGCCGGTTCTGACCCGAACACCCGGCAAGTGACGGGCCAGATGTGTGAGCGAAGTCGGCGCAGGGGTCTGTACTCTTAAGCTGGCATCAGCCAGACAGAAATAGACCAGTTCGCCGACCATCCATTTCATTGTATGGCCCAGCCTCTGCCGCCAGAAGTGTTGAGGCTCAGCCTGTACGATCGAACTCAAATGCAGATCGGGATGTGCCTGGATGGCCAGGGCCAGCTGGCGAGTCAGCGTCTGGCCCACCCAATGTGACCAATCCGTGATGATCACTATGTCACGCATACTCATGTACGCCATCTTGTCACATGTCTGAATCCGGAGAAAAGCGGTTGCGCTGGGTATGCCTGATTGATACAAATTGCTTCGGCAGGTGGATTTGTGGGAGGCCTTGCGTTGCTCGAACCCTATACCGTACTAGATTTTACCGATCATCGAGGTGAGCTGGGGCCAATGCTGTTGGGTGATCTGGGTGCGGATGTCATCCGTGTAGAGCCACCCGGAGGCAGTCCGTCGCGGGGTTTGCCACCGCTGGCGGAAACATCAGCGCCCTCGTTGCGCAGCTTGTCTTTTCAGGCGTTTAACCGCAACAAACGCTCCATCGAACTCGACTTTGCCAGTACGTCTGACCAGCAGATTCTGGACCAGTTGGTGGCCCGCGCAGATATCATTTTTGTTTCTGATCCAACCGACGCCGGCTTGCATGGCGGCATCGATTTTGCCCGCGCCCGGGCGCTGAACTCACAGATTATTTATGTCAGTATGACAGCCTTCGGCAAAGATGGTCCTTATGCGGACTTTGCCGCCACCGATCTGACCATCGCCGCGCTTGGGGGACCTGTTGCTCTGCAAGGGGTTCCCGGTGAGGAGCCGGTGCGCCTGAGTGTACCCCAGGTCTGGCGCCACGCGGGTGCAGAAGCGGCCGCTGCGGCGCTGCTGGCGCATCAGCGGATGTTGCGCACAGGTACGGCTCAGGAGGTTGATGTGTCCGCGCAGGCAGTCATGACCTGGACCATGCTCAACGCCATGGACGCGCATGCCATTCAGGGGTTTGACTTTCAACGTATGGGTCACAGGGCGCCAATGGGGCCCAACGGTATGGATGTGGTGCACCCAACGGCGGATGGCTATATTCTGGCGCTACCCATGTCGTCCGTGCTCGCCGGTTGTACCGAATGGATGATCAGTGATGGTGTTGCGGATGTGTCCTTGCGGGATATCGACTGGATGGCCTTTGATCTGGGTATAGCGGACCCGGACACCAAGCCGCTGAACCTGGCTCAGGCCACTGCGCTTCTGCAGCAATTCTGCGCACGGCATACCAAACAGGAATTGTTTGAGTTTGGTTTGCAACACAATATCACCCTGGCGCCTGTAAACACATTGTCTGGACTGCTTGAGCTGGAACATCTGCGCGACCGGGACTATTGGTTGAGGCACGGTGATAGTCCGGTGTGCTACCCGGGTTTGTGGGCCAAATGTGAGCAAGCGCCACTCAGCGTGCGGAGCGCTCCACCGGCGCTGAACGCAGATGGTGCGCAGATCCGCGCGGAGCTCGAATCAACCGCCAGCGACGTCCACATGGCGCAGAATAGACCTGCACCACAGCCGGACCTGCTGCCGTTTGCCGGTTTGAAGGTAGTCGACTTTGCCTGGGTTGGCGTGGGACCTATCTCATCCAAATTTTTGGCCGACCATGGCGCTGAGGTGATCCGGATTGAATCTGAAAGCAGGCCGGATGTGTTGCGAGGTAACGGCCCCTTTAAGGACAACGTGCCGGGCATTAACCGCTCGCAGTTCTTTGGCGACTTCAACACCTCCAAGCAGAGCCTGGCGCTGGATATGAAGCAGCCCCAGGCCCGGGAGATTGTCCAGCAGCTCATTGCTGAAGCCGACGTGGTTATTGAGAGTTTTGCCCCGGGCGCCATTGAGCGTATGGGTCTGGGATATGCGCAGATCAAAGCCTGGAATCCGCAGATCATCATGCTGAGTACGTGCCTGATGGGCCAGACCGGACCGGCCGCCCAGCTGGCCGGGTATGGCTATCACGCAGCCGCCCTGGCAGGGTTTTACGAACTGACCGGTTGGCCTGATATGAGCCCCATGGGTCCCTGGGTGGCTTATACGGACACGATCGCGCCACGATTTGTATCTGCGCTGCTGACTGCAGCCATTGACCACCGGCGCCGCACTGGCGAAGGTTGTTTTCTGGATGTCGCGCAATTGGAAACCGCCTTACATTTTCTGGGACCAGAAATTCTTGATCTGCAGGTCAATGGGCACCTGGCGCGGCGCATGGGCAATCGCTCTGCTTATGCAGCGCCACAAGGATGTTACCGCTGTGCCGGAGAAGATAACTGGTGTGCGATTGCGGTGGCGTCCGATAACCATTGGCAACAGCTGCTGAGTGTCCTAGATGAGGGCTATCCAGAGCATGCTTTGCATCAGCCAGAATTAGCCACTGCTGCGGGTCGGCTTGCTGACCACGAGCGCATCGACAAGGTGTTGCGTGCGTGGACTGCAGGCTGCAGCGCAGATGAAATAATGGCTGCATTGCAAACGGTTGGTGTGCCGGCGGGGAAGGTCCAGCGCAGCAGCGATCTGCTGGCGGATCACCAGTATCAGCATCGCCAATTCTACCGCTATCTTGATCATCCGGAGATGGGCCATATACCGTATGCCGG
>JBCCUW010000194.1:0-7624 GCA_039196385.1 Pseudomonadota bacterium | reverse complement strand
GGCGATGGGTGCCGGTGGCAGCGCGGCTTTGTTGAACGCGCTGCATATTCTGGAGCATGAAATAAAAACCACGATGGCGCTGGCGGGAGTTGCCCGCCTTGAAGACCTGAATCCTGATCTGGTAGAGCGTGCCGGTGCGCTGCGACCGGCGCACGTGTTGAGTGCGTTTCCTCTGCTGGAAGAGGGCTACTGAAGCATCACCAGCAACTTCAGCCCTGGTGGCTTAGCGTGGCTCAATCGCGGGGTACGGGCATTGGGAAGGGCGTCACCTTTTCCCCCTTGCTATCGGTGATTTTTGCCGTGCCTTCTTTTTCAACCTCGTCGATGCGCACAACCGAATGCATCGGAATAAAGGACCGCTGGACGCCTTCAAATTCAGTGCGTAAGCGATCTTCGGCTGGGTCGATCAGCATCTTCGAGCGGTTGCCGAATGCGTAGTCTTCTATTTCGACAAAGCCATACAGCTCACTCTGGTAGATGTTGTGAGCATAGACTTCATAAATCTGTCCCTGATTATGAAACAACACGCGGAAAATGCTCTTTGCTTGCTCTTTCTCACTCATAAAAAGTCACTCATAAACGGTCACTGATAACCGGACAATCACTCTGACGCTTGCACAGCATTCGCTCCGACAAGCAGGGGTATACTCCATAATGAGCCCACAGAAAAGGTTTTGCTGTCCTTTTCGAGGGCTCCATCACGCCCTAGGTGGGGACGGAGTAGGCAGTTTTCAAGCCCTGCGTCCGCGTCCGCTCAGTCTAAGCATCGGTGAGTTCTGCCGCGACATACCGCCCGGGGTGGGTGAAGATCACGACTCCGGACCGCTGTGAATACGTCCTTATACGCTGCCCGGCGACATCCCTGTCGCCGAGGCTCCGGATTCGTGATCTTCGCCCACTGGCGGTGGTTGGTCACGCAGCGCGCATTGCATATAATGCGCGCCTTTCTCAAGGGCAGTCACAGCATGAAAGGCAACGGTGAGCAGATACCCGCGCAGCGTATCACGGCTAGGCAAACGCCGAAGAAGCTGTTCATCAAGACGCATGGCTGCCAGATGAACGAATATGATTCCGCGCGCATGTACGACGCACTCCGCAATGCGCAGGGATACGAGCTGGTTGATGATGAGGCTCAGGCGGACGTGCTGCTGCTGAATACCTGTTCCATACGCGAGCGTGCCCAGGAAAAAGTGTTCCATCAATTGGGTCGCTGGCAAGCCCTGAAAGCCCAGAACCCCAACCTGCAGATTGGTGTGGGCGGCTGTGTGGCCAGTTTGGAAGGTGACGCGATTCGTGACCGCGCGCCCCAGGTTGATCTGGTGTTCGGGCCGCAGACCATTCACCGTTTGCCACAGATGCTCGAGCAGCAGCGTTCGCGGCACCTGCCGGTTGTCGATGTGACGTTTCCTGAAGTGGAGAAATTTGATCAGCTGCCTCAGCCTGAAGTGGATGGCCCGTCAGCCTACGTGTCCATCATGGAAGGCTGCAGCAAATACTGTTCTTTCTGTGTGGTTCCTTACACCCGGGGTGAAGAAGTCAGCCGTTCGGTGGCATCGGTGATGACAGAGGTGACTCAGCTGGCGGATCAGGGTGTGCGTGAAATCCATTTATTGGGCCAGAACGTCAATTCTTATCAAGGCGCCATTCATGGTGAGCAGGCGGATCTGGCTGAACTCATCCACTATGTTGCCAGTGTTGAGGGTATCGATCGAATCCGCTTCACAACTTCTCATCCGCTAGACTTTTCGGCGCATCTCATTGAGGCGTATGCGGAGATCCCGGAACTGGTCGATCACCTGCATCTACCGGTGCAAAGCGGCTCTGACCGGATTCTACAGGCGATGAAAAGGGGGCACACGGCAGCTCAGTATATGGACAAAATTGCCCAACTGCGGACGGTGCGCCCCAATATTAGCCTGTCGTCTGACTTCATCATTGGCTTCCCGGGTGAAAGTGATGACGACTTCGCCGACACCATGGCGCTGATTGAAGCCGTCTGTTTTGATGTCTCCTTCAGCTTTATTTACAGCGCCAGACCCGGCACGCCGGCTGCGGCGCTGGCTGATGAAACGCCGGAATCGGTCAAAAAAGTCCGCCTCCAGATACTCCAGGCGCGCCTGCGAGAACAGGCGCAGGCGATCAGCGAGGGCATGGTCGGTAGCCATCAGGTGGTGCTGGTGACCGGACCATCACGTAAAAATCCGCGGCATCTGGCAGGCCGCACCGAAAACAACAGGGTGGTCAATTTTGCGGGTGAAGCTGCGCTCATCGGTGAGTTTGCCACGGTGAGCATTTCCGACGCTTTACCCAACTCCCTGCGCGGCGAGCTGGTTTAATGGGGTAATGCGCCGGTTTGTCAAAAGTTCATTTGACACCCTCGCCGTTAAGCATATCCTCTGCCTGATCCGCATGTTTTATAAGGTGTTTTTTGCAGAATAAAGATAATCCCCCGCCATCAGGTGGGGTTGCCGGCGCATCATCCAGTTTTTCCCCGCCTGCCGATGCCGCCATCGACGACGCGCAGGTTGTGGCCTTAACCCGACGCGTTCTTCTGGAACCCAACGATCCGCAACGCCTCGCCGCGCTGTGTGGGCCAGTAGATCAAAACATCAAACATCTGGAAAGACGCCTGGCGGTGCATATTCGCAGCCGCGGCAACGAGTTCCAGGTTAGCGGGCCGGAAACGCGAGTGGATGCGGCCGCTGCACTGTTGCACCAATTGTATCGGGAAACCTATGAGCGCAAGGTGATTGAGCCGGACTTTGTGCATCTGTACCTGCAGGAAGCCGGGGTAGAGTCTCTGGTTAATGCTGAAAAGACCGGAGGACAGGATACAACCAGTGCCCAGGCTGGATCGGGATCACTGGTTCGCACCTATAAAAAACCGGTGAAACCACGCGGCGGAAACCAGCAGGCGTATGTGAAGCTGATCCGCAGCTACGACATCAATTTCGGCATTGGTCCAGCCGGTACGGGAAAAACCTATCTGGCGGTGGCCTGTGCCGTGGAAGCATTAGAAGCGCAGCGGGTGTCACGCATCCTGCTGGTGCGTCCCGCGGTGGAAGCCGGCGAGAAACTGGGTTTCCTACCCGGTGATCTGGCCCAGAAAATTGACCCTTATCTGCGCCCATTGTATGACGCGCTCTACGAAATGATGGGCGTTGAACGGGTTAATAAGTTTATCGAGCGCAACATCATTGAGGTTGCGCCACTGGCTTATATGCGTGGCCGAACGCTAAACAACGCTTTCATTATTCTGGATGAGAGCCAGAACACGACGGTGGCGCAAATGAAGATGTTCCTCACACGCATTGGCTTCGGTTCCACGGCGGTGATTACCGGAGATATCACCCAGATTGATCTGCCTCGTGGTGAACGCTCCGGACTAGTCAATGTACGCAACGTGTTGCGTCATGTTGAAGGCATCAGCTTTACCCACTTTGGCTCCAAAGACGTCGTGCGCCATCCGCTGGTGCAGAAAATTGTTGATGCGTACGCGGCTGCGGATGAAGGTCGTCAGGGGGAGTCCGGACGGGATGCCAGTTGATCTGCAGTTTGCCGACGGAATTCAGGCGGAAATTCTGGTGGGCGATCTGCAGGTCTGGCTGGCACAAGTAGCTGTAACTGCCGATGCGGATATCACCTCCGCGCTACTGTGTGTAAGGGTTTGTGATGAAGCGGAGTCGCGTCAGCTGAACATGACCTATCGGGGTATTGACAAGCCTACCAACGTACTCAGTTTTGCTGCTGATGTCGACGTGCCGGATGTGCAAGTGCTGGGTGATCTGGCGATCTGCTGGCCTGTGGTGGAACAAGAGGCTGCCGCTCAAGCTAAGTTGGTGGCACATCATTTTATGCACCTGTTCGTGCATGGTGTACTGCACCTGCTCGGCTTCGACCACGAAGACAGCGCTGAGGCGCACCAGATGGAAACCCTGGAGATCCGCATTCTGCGGCAACTGGGCGTGACAAACCCTTATGAGGCGCCCCTGGCCGGCGCTTAAGCTTGCGGGGTACTGCGCGGACTTGTAACACGTGAATATTATGTTATACATATCGCAAAGGGCACTATAAGCGCTGATGAGCGAGACTTCTCCGCGTCGCCATGCAGAACCCAATACAACGGGCAAAACCGGCGACGCTACAAACAATTTGACCCGTGCACACAAAACCGACACCAGACGTGGCGTACGCGAGTGGCTGGCTGACCTGTTTACGGATGATCCGGAAGATATTGGGGAGCTTATGGAGATTCTGCGGCATGCCGCAGAACGTAACCTGTTTGATCTCGAAGCGCTGAACATCATATTTGGTGCGCTGCATGTGGCTGACATGCATGCTCGTGACATCATGATTCCACGCTCTTCGCTGGTGGTTGTGCAAGAAGACCAGGAACCCAGTGCGCTGCTACCGCTGATCATCGAATCACGCCACTCACGCTTTCCGGTGGTGGGTGATGATATGGACGACGTTAAGGGCATCCTCCACGCGAAAGATCTGCTCGATCTTGTGCTTGAGGAAGACCATCATCGGTTCAATATAAAAGACTATATCCGCCCGGCGACGGTCATTCCGGAGAGCAAGCGCCTGAACGTACTGCTGCAGGAATTCCGCGCCAACCGCAATCATATGGCGCTGGTGGTGGACGAGTATGGTCAGGTCTCCGGCGCGGTTACGATCGAAGATGTCCTGGAGCAGATAGTTGGTGATATCGAAGACGAGCATGATGTTGACGACGATACCAATATCACCCAACTGGAACGGTGCAGTTACAACGTCAAGGCCAACAGTACGGTTGAAGACTTTAACGAATACTTCGGTACCAGCATCAGTGAAGAGGATTTTGACACCATCGGTGGTGTGGTCCTGCAGGCTTTTGGCCATCTACCGGAACGAGGTGAGTCGATCAACGTAGAGGGTCTGCATTTTGTGGTCCTCAACGCTGACTCCCGGCGGCTGCGGCTGCTGCGTGTAAACACCCCGGCATGATGCCATTGCTGGCCCTCGCGCTGGGCCTGGTGTGCAGCCTTGGCTTTGCGCCGTTTTCGCTGTGGCCGCTGATGCTGCTCGCCATTGCCGGTTTCTTCTGGTTGCTTCAGCGCAGCCGCCGCCCGCTGTTAATTGCCTGGTTGTTTGGGGTGGGTAAGTATGGCCTGGGTGCATCCTGGGTGTATGTCAGTATTCATGTCTACGGCAACGCACCGGCACCATTGGCCGCGGCGCTGGTCTGCCTCTTTGTGTTGGCCATTGCTTTGTTCTGTATGCCGATTGGCTGGTTGTTCCAACGGCTGGCCGGGGGTGCGCCAGGTACGACTCGATCTGTATTAGCCTTTGCCGTGGCCTGGTCACTGATGGATTGGCTGTTAACGTGGTTCCTCACCGGTTTTCCGTGGTTGTTTCCTGGTTTTGCACTCATTGATACCTGGGCAGCCGTGCTTGCGCCACTGGTGGGGGTGCTGGGACTGAGTTTCCTTTGTGTGCTCACCATGGCAGCGCTCACCAGTCTGACGCTTCAGCGGCGCTGGCAATGGGGTCCTGGTTTGCTGGTTCTGGGGCCGTTGCTGGTGGTGCTGATTCTGCAGCCCATCGAATGGGTCCAACCCACTGAGACGAAGCAGGTTGCGCTGATCCAGAACAACCTGGATCAAAAGCGCAAGTGGTTGCCCGCTGAACGCGCGGTTAATCTGCGCAAGAATTTGACGTTGTCAGAACCCCATTGGGGCGTGGACCTGATGTTGTGGCCGGAAGCGGCAATTACCGCGCATCCGGAGCACGTGCCGCAACTGCTGGAACAACTGCAGCAGCGGGCACAGCAATCCAACACCAACCTGGTTGTGGGTATCCCGGGGGTGCGCCCGCTGCCTGACGGCAATTATGAACTGCAGAATCTCGCCCTCGGTCTGGGGGTGGCATCAGGCCGGTTCGCCAAACATCATCTGGTGCCTTTTGGCGACTATGTGCCCCTTGAAAACCAGCTGCGCGGTCTGATTGATTTTTTTGACCTGCCCATGTCGCATGCCAGCCCCGGGGGGCGTGACCAGCGCAATCTCCGATTAAGCTTTGCTGAAGCTGCCATGGCGATCTGTTACGAAGTGGCTTATGGAGAAAGTATGCGCCGCTATGCCAGCAGCGCCGGTCTGCTGCTGACGATCAGCAACGACACCTGGTTTGGCGCCAGCGTCGGGCCACATCAACATCTGCAGATTGCACGTATGCGGGCGCTGGAAAACGGTCGCGGGTTGCTGCGTGCGACCCAGAACGGAATCACTGCCATCGTCGACCATCACGGTGCGGAGGTGGCACGACTGCCACAATTTGTCGGCGCTGCCCTGCGTGGTGAAATTCAGCTGACCGAGGGGCGTACCCCGTATAATCGGCTGGGTGACTGGCCATTGCTGGTGATCCTGGCGGTGCTGTTGCTCACCCTTTGGATGACACGTTCCCGCATGGTCAGTGCAGCCTCAGATAGTAGTTAAACAACAGGAGAAAGATATGGCACCCATACCACGTACCGGCACGGTAGCGGTCACCGGCGCGGCCGGCTTTATTGGCGGGTGGGTTGTGCGCCTGCTTCTGGAGCAGGGCTTTCGTGTGCGTGCCTGTGTCCGCAATGTTGATGATGAAAGCCGCACGGGTTTTTTGCGCCAGATGCCTGCCTACAGTTCAGGACGGCTGACCTTGCACAGTGCTGATCTGGATAACGCGGGCTGCTTTGATGAGATTTTCCAGGGCTGCCATGGGGTCTGTCATGTCTCACATGTCAGCGATTACGACGATCAGGATTATGTGCAGGGCGTGTGTGAGCACATTATCAATAGTATCAACCTGTCCGGCTCTGTGACGCGCGTTGTGGTGACGTCAAGTATTGCTGCAGTGATTTCAGAGGCGGACATCAATGAAGTTGCCCGGCGTCCGGTATTTTACGAAGACCGTTATCCAGACGAACAGAATCCCAAGCGCACGCCGGAACGCGGTCAGGGTTATTCCATGGGTAAGGTGCTGGCGCAGCGTGTTTTTGCCGACGCCGCGCAACAGCATGGCGGCTGGGACGCGATCACCATCTGCCCGGCGGACAACGTTGGCCCGATTCTCTCCGCCCATCAGAAAGACATGGGTCCCTGGCAGCACAACATCGAGATGATGTTGTTGGGTAAGTACTACCAGAATGGCGCTTACCGTCCCTGGATGACGGTTGATGTGCGGGATAATGCCGCCTGCCATGTGGGAGTGCTGACCCATACCGGAGTCGCTAACGGTGAGCGGTATATTGCCTGGTCCACGGATGTGCGCAACGTTGAGGATATCTGTGCCGACATTGATCGACTGTTGCCGGAGCTGGGACACGCCACACCGGAGGTCACCGATCCATTTCCCGAGCGCATTCAGGCTCGTGAGGCGGAACTACGCGCCATCTGGGCGCAGGCTGAATTGCGCAATGAACGTATCCGCAATCTGCTGGACATCACCTTCCGACCCCTGGATGACTCGATCCGTGATTGTGTGGAATCGCTGCTTTCCGTGGCGGGGGTGGAACCCGTGCGACGGTAAAACTGATTCCGGTTGTGGCGGTGATTGGGTATCCTTGCGCCCCGTTTTGATCACCTAAAGATATAGACCATGAGTG
>JBCCUW010000193.1:0-7628 GCA_039196385.1 Pseudomonadota bacterium | reverse complement strand
CATTGTCACGGATCCGCACCTCGCGCCGGCCCAGGCAGACTTCCACCTCACCGCCGTGCTGAATGCCATTGCCAATCAAGTTGACCAGAACACGGCGGAACGCACTCGGTGCCAGCGTTACACGATCGTCAGCCGCGGCTTGCGAACGCGTATGTAGAGGTATGGACTGATCGAAGCTGCGGAGAATATCTTCGACAAAACTGACAAGTTCAATCTCTTGCGCTGCTTCACTAGTACCCCGGGCGAAACGCAGTGCATCGCTGATCAATTCATCCATGGATTCAAGGTTGCGCTCAAAGCGAGCGATCAACTGCGGGTCAACTGATTCCGGCAGCAGGGCCAGCGCCAGCCGCATACGCGTTAACGGCGTTTTCAAGTCATGCGAGATGCCCGCCAGCAGCGTTGTGCGATTGGCCAGCAACTGAGAAATTTCCTGTGCCATCGTGTTGAAGTTACGTGCCAGAGACGCCAGCTCACGAGGTCCGCTTTCAACCAGCGGTTCCATCTGTTTGGCGCCACGAAACGATTCCGCCTGCTGCGCAACTTTGACCAGTGGGCGAGCAATACGCTGGACAATAAACAAAGACGTGAAAAACACAATTGCCGCCCCGAGGCTGACAATAACGATCGCACTGTAAAGAGGTTGTACGTCGCGGCGCTGAGGAGAAAAACCGATCTGCAGATCGTAGCCGCCCATAGGCACGTCCACCCAATAGAGTTCGTCACCGGCAAGAATCTGCACCTCACTTTCGCTATAACCCAGCCGCGCGCCCAGTTGTTCCTTCAGCAAATCAAAATAACCCGGATAATCTTCTTCAACCGGCAGACTGAGCCTGGCTTCGCTGATGATGAGGTCGTGGTTTTCTGCCAGTTCCAGCTCGAAATAGGGTCGTGCTGCAGGGGGTAACTCAACCCACGTTTGCGCAGACAGGACCAGCAAGGCAGCCTCATCGTCCGCACTCTGTTCACTGATCGGATCAATCACAAAGTTGTACAGGGCCACGGTGGCGATCACCGCAATCAAAATAGCACTGATACCAAGGGTCAGATTCGTGCGGGCCAGCAATGAGGCAGGCGCCCGCCCGGGCGGATGCTCAGCCATCCCCGTGTGGGCAGAACATATAACCCTTGCCCCAGATTGTTCGAATGTAAACCGGATTGGCGGGGTCCACCTCAATTTTGGACCGCAACCGGGTCACCCTCACATCTATGGAGCGATCAAAAGGTGAACGTTCAGCACCGGTCAGCAAATCAAGGATGCGGTCTCGGTCCAACACTTTGTTAGGATGAGCAACCAGAATCGCCAGCAGATCAAACTCGCCGGAAGTGAGCGGTACAGTATCACCGTTACGCGTCAGCCGGTGCGCATTCATCTCCAGGGCGAACACACCAAACTCATACTTATCCGGGCTGTCAGCAACTTCGCTGCTGCTATGCTGACTGCGCCGCAGCACCGCCCGCACGCGAGCCAGCAACTCGCGGGGATTAAATGGTTTCGCCAGATAATCGTCCGCGCCCACCTCCAGGCCGACAATGCGGTCAACGTCCTCGCCCTGCGCGGACACAATAATAATGGGCAGCTCAGTGTGCTTTTTCAGCCGCTGTGCAATCGACAGGCCATGCTCACCCGGCAACATAAGATCAAGAATGAGCAGGTCCACAGACTGCTGCGCGAGAAACTGATCCATCGCCTCACCAGACTCCACACAGTGCACGACAAAACCTTGCCGCTCGAGATAAGCCTGTGTCAGTTCACGCAGTTCCGGGTCATCGTCAACGACGAGTAGGTTCGCGCTTTCGTTGTCCATGCGGGTCTAGGGGAGTGCAGCGGGCGGTTGCTGTCCGACAGTAATCACCGGCGGTGTCAGGACTTCCGGCATCACACCAGGCTCGCTCGCCACCGGTGCTCGTTCTCTGGCGCGTTGCTCAAAACCAATGCCAAAAGTCACTCTTGCACGGGTTCCCGCCGCGGCTTCGCGAGACAGCGGTACACTGACTGAGTGCGTTTCCGTGGCACCCTGCGGGGTCACCCGCAGCTCATGCGTTTCCACAACCACGGAGCCGTCCGCCTGGCGCATTTTCCGCACCTTGCGAATCACCTTGCCGTACTGGCGGCCCTTCGGCACGCTCAAGCGCTGGATACGGGTCTGACTGCGCGCCATCCTGCCCCGCATTTCCGCGAGGAGATGACGGCGCTCGGTTGGTGTGAGGACACCCCAGAAAGAAGCCAGCACAGTCAGATCTTCGTCACTCAAATTGCCGATAGCGCCGTTATGCAGGGCATCTCGATGCAGATCCAGCATGGTGGGTTCACTAGCTGCGAGAGGGACGGGCGCAACGGGGTCACCCAGGGTGGTTGGCTGTTGTGCCGGCGCTAAAGCTGTTGCAGGCGAGGCTGCCGTGACTGCTTTGTCGCCAGCAGGTACTTCAGAAGAGTTAAGGGCGGATTTATCAAACGCCAGGCCAGGTGCGCCCATCAGCAGCAATAAGCTGCCCAGAATCGACGATGACCAACCATGAACCCTACTCATATAGTGTTATTAGTGTGATGGGTCGCGGGGGCAGTGTTTTGCAAGATGCAATGTAAAAATGCACCCAGTCGCCCTATCCTGACCCAAATTCCAAATTCCTAAAGTCTTCTGTGAACCGGCCTTTTATATTAGTTATAGGCAAGTTTTTATCTAACAATCAGCAAAATATTCTCTTACGCCGGTGTTACACCGGAATTTCGCGTAAGTTTCAATTTGTATCATACTTTTGACTGGAAAACTCACCAAAATAGACGAAGGTCGGACACTGAAGGTGTCCGTAAGGCATCAAATCGTCAAAAAAAAGGGGCCCAACAGGCCCCTCTCTTTTTTCGCGTGTTAGCGCGCACTCAGGCTGCTTCGAACAACCCAGCTGCACCCTGACCGCCGCCAATACACATGGTGACCACACCATACTTCTTATTGCGACGTTGCAGTTCGCGGAGCACCAGGCCGGTCTGACGTGAGCCTGTCATGCCAAACGGATGACCAATGGAGATGCTACCGCCGAGCACATTGTAGATCTCATTGTCGATATCCAGGGCATCACGGCAATACAGACACTGCGACGCAAACGCTTCATTCAGCTCCCACAAGTCAATGTCGTCCATGCTCAGACCAGCATTCTTCAGCAGACGCGGGATAGCGAATACCGGACCAATGCCCATTTCGTCGGGCTCACAGCCGGCCACGGTAAAGCCGCGGTAGGTACCCAGCGGCTGCAGACCCAGCTGACCCGCCCGCTCAGCGCTCATCATCAGAGTCATAGAGGCGCCATCAGACAATTGTGATGCATTGCCAGCCGTTACAGAGCCGTCTTCTTCAAATGCGGGAGGCAGTGAAGCCAGACCTTCCAGCGTTGTTGTGGGTCGGTTGCACTCATCACGGTCAACGACTACTTCCACGTGGCTTTCTTCACCACTTTCTTTGTCGACCTTCAGCATGGTGGCTTTCATCGGCACAATTTCTTCGCTGATCTTGCCGGCGTCTACCGCAGCCGCGTAGCGCTGCTGGCTTTGCAGAGCGTATTCGTCCTGCATTTCTCGGGTCACCTGGTAACGGCGGGCAACCACCTCAGCAGTATTTCCCATGGCCATGAAGATATCGGGTTTTTCGTCCAACAGACGCTGATTCTGCTTGGCTTTGCCAGGCTCCTGCCGGGTGCGCATGGAAATTGAATCCACCCCACCCGCAATTGCCACGTCCGTTTGTCCTGAAGCAATCTGGTTGGCTGCAATGGCAACAGACTGCAGGCCGGAAGAGCAGAAACGGTTGATGGTCACACCAGCCGCCGTGACCGGCAGTTTGGAAAGAATAACGGCCAGACGCGCCAGGTTGCCGTCCTGCTCGCCTGCATGGCTGGCCGCGCCAACCACAACATCTTCAACCAGGTCGGGGGCAATATCATTTCGGTCCAGCAGGCTATCGATGCAATGCGCCAGCATGTCATCGGACCGGGTTAGGTTAAAACTACCGCGGAAGGCCTTTGCCAGACCAGTTCGCACGCTATCTACGATGACCACATCGCGCATGTTTGTCTCCTCGCTTTCAGTAATCAGTATTCAAGTCCAAAGGGGGTATGGATGGTACCCATAACTGTGTTCACGCGCTACCATCCCTTGTAAGCAATTGGTGGCCGTCTGCTTGCAACGACCACACCTGCTGAAACCGGCGCCAACCAGACAAAAAGCCATGTCTGGGCCGCAATACTGGAAGGTTATGCAACCATAAGGAGCATGTCTGATGAGCACATTTCACGAACTGTCCATGGCGGCCATTGATGGCCAGCCAACGGACTTCAACACCTATAAGGACACTCTGTGTCTGGTGGTAAACGTCGCCAGCCGCTGAGGCCTCACACCACAGTACGCCGGGTTGCGTACTCTGCAGGAACAGTTTGGCGCACAGGGTTTTACCGTTCTGGCTTTTCCCTGTAATCAGTTCGGTGGGCAGGAGCCAGCGAGCAACGAAGAGATTCTGGAATTTGCCACCAGCAAATTCGACGTGAACTTCCCGATGTTTGAAAAAATTGAGGTGAATGGCAGCGGCGCCTGCGCCCTCTACAACTATCTGAAGGCAGAACAGGCGGACGACGAGGGCAAGGCCGATATCGCATGGAATTTCACCAAATTCCTGGTCGGCCGGAACGGCGAAGTACTGGCCCGCTACGCACCGCAGACCACGCCAGAAGAAATTGGCGAGGCGTTACCGAACTATCTATAACTTTCTGGAACCGTCGTACGCGGGATACGCGTTAAGAGATGTCGAGTGGCACACGGCCACTCGACCAAGACAGGCAAACTGCTACTGGGGTTGGTTTACTGAGTTAAACCTTCCAGCGCGTCATCCGCAGCGTCTGCGCCTTCATCAGCCAGGCCTTCCGCTTTATCCATCAGGTCACTGCCTGCATCTTTCGCGGAGTCCATCAGATCGCTTCCCGCATCTTTGGCGGAATCCATCATATCGCTGCCGGCATCTTTAGCACTATCCAGTGCGTCGGCAGCACCATCCGTCAGTTGCTCACCCATTTCACCGGCACTGTCTGCAACATCACCTGCTACATCTTTAGCAGTATCCATGGCATCACCCATAGTATCGCTGGCGCTATCGAGCAAACTACCGGCGCCGTCCTGCGCACTTTCGATGGCAGATTCAGCATCCGCTGACCCACCGGATTCGCCACAAGCCGCCAGGCCAAGCGACATAGCAACCAGCAGAAATATGCTCATTAAACGATTAAGTTGATTCATTGTTTTCATCCCTAGCTTTTGTAAATAGCTTTTGTAAGGTCAGTATTCTCAAGGACCCAGGGCAGACTATAGAGAGACACACGGCCCACGCCAAGCCAAGTTGTACCCGACAGCTGCCTGTTTGGTAAAAAGCCGGTAAAAAAGTCCCTGCAAATGGGGTAAATTGACGCGCTACTCAAATTCGAAAGAGATTCGAAAGAGCTTCGAAAGAGATCCGGAAGATAAAATGAGCGCACCAGACAGCCACATACTGATTGATAACCTGTGTTTTGGCGAGGGACCACGCTGGCGCGACGGAGCCTTGTGGCTCTCAGACATGCACGACCAGCGGGTCCTGCGGGTGAGCCCCGACGGCACCGCACAAACCATCGTTGAGCTGGCAGACGACCAGCCCTCCGGTCTTGGCTGGCTGCCCAATGGCGATTTGCTGATTGTATCGATGAGCAAACGCCAGTTGCTGCGTTATGACGGCAGCAACCTGCATCTACACGCCGATTTGAGCGATAGCGCAAGCTGGTACTGCAACGACATGGTGGTTGATCAGCACGGCACAGCCTACGTCGGCAACTTTGGCTTCGACCTGCACAACAACGCCAAACCGGCAACCGCTGAACTTATCCGCGTCACCGCCGCCGGCGAGGTTTTTGTGGAAGATGACGACGTCATGTTTCCCAACGGCACCGTGATCACAGAAGATGGCCGCACGCTGATCGTTGGTGAATCTTTCGCCTCGCGCCTGACCGCTTTTGACATTGCTGACGATGGTAGTCTCAGCAACAAACGCCTGTGGGCAAAACTACCTGATGGTGCCGTCCCCGATGGCATCTGCCTGGATGCTGACGGCGGTATATGGAGCGCATCCCCGACCAGCAACAACTGCATCCGCCAGATCGAAGGCGGCAAGGTCACGCACACTATTACACTGGACCGAGGTGCTTTCGCCTGCATGATCGGCGAGGATCAGCTGTATGTTCTTACATCAGGTTCTTCGCATCCGGAGAAATGCCGCACCCAACGTGACGCCCGCGTCGAAGTCTTTCCGGCACCCTATCCGGCCAGCGGCTGGCCATAAACCGCCACCCAAAACCCGGCTCCTGACAAGACTCCTCACTATAAGAGCACCAACCCATGACCGCATTATTTGAAAACTACACGTCACCGTGGCTCAACGACGAGTTACGCATACTGCAGGATGCTGCCAAAAAGTTCTTTGCCACAGAATTTGTACCCCACAACGATCAGTGGATCGCTGATGGCATGGTCGCCCGTGAGGCGTGGTTGAAAGCTGGTGAGGCTGGTCTGCTGTGCGCTGAAATCCCCACCGAATATGGTGGCGGTGGCGGCAGTTACCTGCATGAAACGGTGGTCATGGAAGAACAACTCCGTGCGGGTATTGGTGGATTCGGCAATCAGGTCCACAGCCAGATTGTGGCTCCCTATATCTGGCACTACGGCAGCGAAGCACAAAAACAGCGCTGGCTACCGAAAATGGCCAGCGGGGAACTGGTCGGCGCCATTGCCATGACAGAGCCGAATACCGGATCTGACCTGCAAGCGGTGCGCACCACAGCTTTGCGGGACGGTGATGAGTACGTGATCAACGGCGCCAAAACCTATATCAGCAATGGTCAGCACTGCGGTCTGGTCATTGTTGTCGCCAAAACAGACCCGGCGCTGGGCGGCAAAGGCATTTCGCTGATTGTGGTCGAAACAGATAACCCAGGCTTCAAACGCGGACGCAATCTGCACAAGCTCGGCCAGAGTTCTTCTGACACTTCCGAGATGTTTTTTGAAGATTGCCGGGTGCCATTGGACAACCGGCTGGGTGAAGAAGAAGGCCGCGGCTTTGGACAACTGATGCAACAGTTGCCCCAGGAACGTCTGAACATTGCACAAGCCGCTGTGGTGGATACCGAACGGGCCATCGAGTTGACCCTGGACTTCGTCAAGGAGCGCAAAGCGTTTGGCCAGCGCGTACTGGACTTTCAGAACACCAAATTCAAGCTGGCCGAGTGCAAAACCGAAGCCCTGATCGGACGCACGTTTGTTGATCAGTGTCTGCTGCAACACATGCAAGGTAAGCTGGACGCGTCCACCGCCTCAATGGCCAAATACTGGTGCACCCAGAAGCAGAACGAGATCATTGATGAGTGCCTGCAGCTGCATGGCGGCGCCGGCTATATGGACGAATACCCCATATCGCGCATGTATCGTGACGCCAGGGTGCAGAAGATATATGGCGGCACCAACGAAATCATGAAAGAGCTGATCTCACGCACACTGGATTAGAGATAAAAAAACAGCGCCTGACCTGCAGGCGCTGTCCTTCCCACCGGATGATTGCCCGTTT
>JBCCUW010000192.1:0-7664 GCA_039196385.1 Pseudomonadota bacterium | reverse complement strand
TGCGCATAATATATATTATGTTAAATATAAACTTATCCGGTTAAATACCCGAATCCATATCGCCTTTCTACCCAAACAGCCCAGCAAGACCACTCACTTCATAACCCTTAACCTCTAGTAGTTCATCATCGAAACATCCATACCGCCATCGGTGAAAATTTGGGCCAGCTTCAACCCTAACTATATGAAAAAGTGGCTGTATTGAGCGTTAAGAATCGGCCAGCCGAATTGCTTACGTGCCTGTCAGTTTTCACACGACAACGCTGTCGGTGTACTAAACTTGGCCTTGCTGCTAGCCTCTTAACTTCGACGTATCTTAGAACCGGAAAAAATTATCCAACCATCCTCAACCCTCATCCTCGGCGGCGCCCGCTCAGGCAAAAGTCACTATGCCCAGCACCTCGCGGAATCCTCTGCAGACGCACCCATATACGTGGCTACCGCGCAGGCTGGTGACGAGGAAATGGCGGCTCGGGTCAGAATGCATCAGAGCCAGCGTGGCCCTCAGTGGGCGACGATAGAGTGTTCGCTTGCGCTGACAGAACTGTTGCATACGTGTACATCAGGCCAAACCATGCTGGTGGATTGTCTGACGCTGTGGTTGTCCAATCACATGTTGCAGAACAGTGATATCGAACGGGAGACCAATAGGCTTTGCGCTGCGGTAGTCGATTGCCCTGCCCGACTTATTCTCGTCAGTAACGAGGTGGGTATGGGGCTGGTGCCCGATAATCCGCTGGGCCGGCAGTTCCGCGATGCGCAAGGTCGCTTGAATCAGGCGCTGGCTGACTGTGCTGAGCAGGTTCTGTTTATTGCCGCCGGGCTACCGTTAGTACTTAAGGGCGAGCTACCCAGCTAGACCTGTGCCGATTCAGTACATTGTGCAGGCGCTCCCAGCCCGTTTCAGCCGCGGGCAGACCAAAACGCAGGCACCCCGGATGTTCCGCAAAATGGCGTACGTAGATCCCCGCTTCCGCCAGCTCGTGCCAGAGTCTGTCCGCAGAATCCGCCCGTACCAGGCAGAACAAATCTGTGGCGCCGATAATTTCCAGGTTATGTGCCACCAGCAGCTCGGTCAGCCTGAATCCGGCTGCGCTCAGTGTGTGCCGGGTCTGCTGCTGCCAGTTACGATCGTGATACGCCTGGGTGGCGACATTCAACGCTGCGCTGTGCACCGGCCACACACCCAGGTAAGCGGCATATCGTTGCAGAATATCCGGGGGTGCCATCACCCAGCCCAGGCGCAAGCCGGGTAAGCCGTAAAACTTCCCGAAAGAGCGGAACACAATGAGCCCAGGCTGCCCTGCTGCTGCCAGAATCGACAATTCAGGATACAATTCCCCGTAAGCCTCGTCCACCACCAGCCAACCCTGACGCTGTTGCAATTCATGCAGCGCGTTCAGCAGCTGATCAGGCGTGTACTGCCGACCGTCCGGGTTGTTTGGATTACCCAGCATCATCAGATCCACACGCCCAGCCGTCTCCAGCACATCCTCAGCGCTAGTTATCAGCGCCCCCGCCTGTTGCCAGATAGCGCGATAATCGCCATACCCTACCCGCGCCAGCCCCACATGATGGGCGCTGACAACAGCCGGCAGCAGGCGCATTAACAGCTCACTGCCGGGACCAGCCAACAGACGCTGGGGAGCCACGGCAAAAGCGCTGGCTGCAGCTTCGCGCAACTGTTGTAAGTCGCCCGGTTCGGGCAGTTGCGTGTAATCGCCGTCGGTTGTCGCCATCGGGTAAGGCCACGGATTAACCCCGGTCGACAGGTCAATCCAAGGCTGCGGTGCCGCAGAAAATTGCGCTTGTATCGGTTGCAGCGCCCCACCGTGCATCAGTTCAGCTGCCATATTGTGGCCCCTGTCAGTGAGACAATTATCATCAGTACGACTCGTTGATACACCTTCAAGCCGAGGTGCAAACTGTTTCGATCAGGGTTCAGTCCAGACGCATTCACCCAAGCTTCCTCATGCACGCGCCCTGCGTAACAGCGAGGTCCTGACAACCGTACATTCAGCACCCCGGCCAGCGCCGCCTCCGGCCAACCGGCATTGGGTGAGCGATGTTTGCCAGCGTCGCGTCGCACGACGTCCAGGGCGCGACGGCCGTGGCGGCACAATGTGTAAAGCACGGCCGTCAGGCGCGCCGGCAGCCAGTTGAGCACATCGTCCAGGCGTGCGGCAAACCAGCCGAAATACAGGTAACGGTCGGACCGATATCCCAACATGGAGTCGAGCGTATTGACGGCTTTGTAGCCGGCAATCCCCGGCAGGCCAAACAGGCAGCCCCAGAACAACGGCGCGACAATGCCGTCAGAAGTGTTCTCTGCGAGGGACTCCAGTGCACCACGGCACACACCGGGCTCATCCAGTTGTGTAACATCGCGGCTGACAAGCATAGCCAGAGACGCCCTGGCGCTGAGCAGATCACCCTGCATCAACGGCGTCAATACGCGTTTTACATGTGCATGGAGGCTACGGCTGGCTAACAGACTGGCGGCCACCAATGCTTCCACAGCGTAACCCCAGATCGTATTCGGTAACAGCATGCTGATAATGCTGCCCATGCCCACAGCCAGCCCAACACAAAATACCACCACAAAAACCCCGGCCAGGCGGCTAGGCCACGCCGCCTGCGGCTGACGGTTCAAGTGATGCTCAAGCCGCGTGATCAAAGCGCCCAGCCAGACCACCGGATGGCGTACCCTACGGTATAGCCAGTCAGGCCAGCCACACACTATCTCCAACAACAGCGCCGCTAACATCAGGTCTGCATGGGTCACTGTTGCCGTGCCAAAGTCATAATGCCGGGTGCCAGCCGACGGGTTGCGCAGCATCAAACACAGCCGCCACATCCAGATGCGCACTGACCTGCTCAGCCAGCTCATCCATCGCCTGTTCCACACTTTCCCGGTAAACAAACTCACTGTGCCAGTCTGCCCGAATCTGCTGTAACCAATGGCGGCGAAACGCATCCGCTTTGAACAGACCATGCAGATAGGTGCCCTGTATTTTGCCATTGGCAGACTGTGCGCCTTCCCTCTGGCTGGTCGAACCCGGGCGCGCAAATTCAGGCGTCAGCTGAAATAGTGGGCGCAGCGCATCTGCACCAGACGTCTCACCGGTGTGGATCTCATAAGCTTCTACGGGTGCGTCTGAGTCAACGCAGATGCCACGGACTGGTCTCACCACTTTGTCGGGCAACATGCGGGTCTGTACATCCAGCAGGCCCAGACCTGCCGCCTGCTGCCGTGGCGTACCGTCAAATCCATCAGGATCATCTATCACTTTGCCCAGCATCTGGTAACCACCGCACAAGCCCAGCACGCGCCCACCCTGGCGGACGTGGGCGTAAATGTCATGGTGCCAGCCCTGGGCATGCAGAAAGTCGAGGTCAGCCAGCGTTGATTTGGTACCCAGTAGCACCACAACATCCGTGTCGCGAGGAATGGGGCTACCTGGCGGGACAAACACCACGTCAACATCTGTTTCTAACCGGAGCGGATCCAGATCGTCAAAGTTGGCAACCCGCGAGATGAGAGGTGCCGCAACTTTGATCGGTTGTCTTTGCGCTTGATCACCGCCAGCTTGACGAGACGCACCCTGCTCCAAGGGCACTGCGTCTTCTGCGGGCAAACGCCTGGCAGCAGGCAGCCATGGGACAACGCCCCAACAGGGCCAACCAGTGCGCTGAGTAATCAAACGAATGCCGTCTTCGAAGAGCTGCGGATCACCACGAAATTTGTTAATCACGAAACCCTGGATATACGCAGCATCCTGTGCGTCAAGGACTGCCTGGGTACCGGCCAATGCCGCAATCACGCCACCGCGGTCGATGTCCCCAATCAGACACACCGGCACACCTGCAGCCTGCGCAAAACCCATGTTGGCAATATCCCGGGCCCGCAGATTTACCTCTGCCGGGCTCCCCGCCCCTTCCACAATCAACAGATCGTACTGTTCTACCAGCCGCCTGAAGCTTTGAGTCACGGGTGTGAGCAGCCGATCTCTGCTGTCCATATAATGTTGTGCAGACTGAGTGTCCAACACCTCACCCTGCACAACCACCTGCGCCGTACGGTCTGACTGAGGTTTCAGCAATACGGGATTTAAGTCAACGCAGGGTTCAATACCTGCAGCCTGTGCCTGCACCGCCTGCGCGCGGCCAATTTCCCCGCCGTTGCTGCAGGCATGCGCATTGTTGGACATATTCTGCGGTTTGAAAGGTGCTACGGCGTAGCCTTGTTGTCTGGCAATACGGCACAGAGCAGCCACCAGGATGGACTTGCCTACGTCCGAACCAGTTCCCTGCAGCATGATGGCTCGGGCTGTCACTGCTCAGTCCTCTCTTCGCGTGGGGCGCCGCGTGGGGAGCCGGGTGGAGAGCCGGGTGCGGTTCCGGGACCAAACACGACCTGGGGTAGCGTGTTGAGATCCCGCTCGCTGATCGGGACAGACTGCAGCATGGCTGAGGTGCCATAGACTGCCTTCAGACGCGCCTCTGTCACCGCTTGGGGTGGCTCATCAGCCACAATGCGGCCCTGTTGCATCCACACCATTCTGTCCGCATAACGAAAAGCCAGATTGACATCGTGAAGCACAACCAACACGCCATGGCCGTTGTCTGCGTAACTGCGCAGCAGGGTTAACACGTTGTGCTGATGCAGCGGGTCCAGACTGGTGGTGGGTTCATCTGCGATCAGCAGTGGTGTATCTGCAGCATACACCCGCGCACAGTGCACCCGCGCCGTTTCGCCGCCGGAGAGCGTATCGATCCGTCGGTCCGCCAGGGACGTCAGCTGACAGGCATCTAACGCCTGCTGTACGGCGTGCGCATCTGCCGCACTCAAATTACCTAGACTGACACCATGCGCGTAGCGCCCCAGCGCCACCACGTCCCGCACACGATTGGGCCAGGCCATGGGTCGTTCCTGCGGGAGGTAGGCAATCAGCCGCGCGCGCTCAGCGGGGCTCAGCGCCTCAATGTTCTGCTCGTTTAAACAAACTTCGCCTTGTCCGTCGTGCAGCAGGTTGCGCTGTTGAAAGTTGTGCAACCCCAGCAGGCGCCGTAATAAGGTGGTTTTACCGGCTCCATTAGGTCCGAGCAGAACAACCAGTTCCCCCGTGCGCAGGGTAAAATCCGACGGGTGCAACAACGTTTGCTGTTGGGTGGAAACACTGATGCGGGTGGCTCGCAGATGTGTACCAGACGGATTCATGCGGACGTCCTCCGGTAGGCGATCCATACAAATACCGGCGCCCCTAGAAGCGCAGCGACCACGCCCAATTTCAATTCGTTAGTGGTCGGCAGGACCCGGATGACAATATCCGCCAGCAGCAGTATAACGCCCGCCAGCATGGCACTGGGCAACAGACTCCGTGCAGGATCGTGTTGCACCCAGGGTCGCACTAGGTGCGGGGCCACTATACCTATAAAGCCGATGGCACCGGCGATCGCGACCACCGCACCGGTCGCCAGACCTGCACCCAGTACCACCAGTAGACGTTGGCGCCGCAGATTCAGACCAATGCCCAGCGCGGCCTCTTCTCCCAGAGTCAGGGCACTTAAACCACGCCGGTTGAACCAGAGGAGCGCCAGGCCGCTGATGAGAAAAGGTAGCACCAGGGCAATGTCCTGAAAACTGCGGTTAGCCACCGAGCCCAATGTCCAATTGATCATATCGGCCAACGAAAACGGATGCGGTGCAAAATTCAGCAGCAGCGACATTGCTGCGGCAGCAAAACTGGAAAGTCCGACGCCAATCAGAATCAGCGTCACGATGGAACTGGTGCGCAAGGCGGCCAGCGCCACCAGTGTTGTGGCCAGCAGAGCCCCCAGCACTGCCGCCACTGGCAACGCCCACATCCACATGCCAACCAGGCCGTAATACAGCGCAAACGTGGCGCCTAACGCGGCTGAAGCAGATACTCCCAAAACACCGGGTTCTGCCAGCGGATTTCGCAACAAGCCCTGCAATGCAGCACCACTGGCGCCCAGCGCAGCACCCACAAGATAGGCCGCGATCCCCCGGGGTAACCTGATCTGCCAGACCACCAGACTGTCAGCTGGCGTCGCCTGCCCAACAAGGGCCAGCAGAACAGTCGTTACGGATAACGGCGTTGAGCCCAGGAGGCAGGCGGCAAACAGCGCCAGAACCGACGCCAGCGTTAATAGGGGCATCAGGCCCACGCTGTTTCCAGATGCTGCGGTCACAGTTGAGTCGCTGCGTCATGCAGGGCCTCTATGGCGTCAACCAGGAACCAGCCGCCACATGACGTCCAGGCGCCCTCCAAGGCAAGCATATGTGGGCTTTGATGTTGCGCGCGGGCGATTGGGTGATGGAAGGCAGACCACGCGTTCAAGTGGTTGGTCAACGCACCAAAAAACGCTACCGCAACCAGCTGCGGAGACTCATAAGCCAGTCTTTCCAGGGGAAGCGCATGCCAGCCCGGGCGTTGTTGAAAATTCTCCAGAGCCGCCGCCCGCAGCATTTCGTCAACCAGGGTGCCTGGGCCGCTGGTGACGCCGGAGGGTGTCATATACAGCGCGCTCCTTGGTGTATTTGTTGGCGATTTGGCAGCCAAATTCTGCGCGTTGCGCATGTCAGCAATTTTTGCCAAGCGCTGCTCCATCTGGCGCACCAGCGCCCGGCCCTTGTCTTCGGCCTGTAAACCAGCAGCGACCGTCAGAATGGTCTGTTGAATGTCAGCCAGCGAACCGGCGTAACCAATCTGCAGTACCGGCACATCCAGCTGTTCCAGGAATCGTTTAAGTGACACCCCGCCGCCATAAGATCGCACGACCAGATCCGGCCGCAGCGCCAGTACCTCTTCAGCGCTGGGTCTGACCTGCGGGAGGCCGGCTGCCTGCGCGCGCAGGTATGAAAAATCCCTTGTTGCATCAGGCGACAAGCCGGCAATGCGCGCACGTCCCGCCAACTGCAGAACGTACTGATCTGCACAATAATCAACACTGACAATGCGGTTGGCGTGCACCTCTTGCGCTGTTGCAGCTTGGGCGATATCGATTTCCGTAGCTGCCGCAGCAAGCGCAGGCGCGGCTATACCCTCAGACATGCCCAGCATCATAGCGATGAGCAGATGCCACAGTTTTTGGCCGTTCCGGCTGCGCCTCATTACTGACAACCTCAGTCTTAGAAACTCAAGCGTACACCACCGAACACCGCCAGATCCGGCGTCCCGTACCCCAATATCTGCTGGTAGTCTTCTTCCAGCAGGTTTTCGACCCGCATAAAAGCGCTCAGCTGATTGCTGATGCGATAGTTGGCAGACACGTCCACCCGGGTCCAGCTGGCCACTTCACCATTCGCATCTGCTTCTTCGTCGTTGTAACGCATCAGCAGATTCACGTTCAGCCGTTCGTTGGGACTGATGCTCAGCTGCAGATCAGCACTGTGTTCGGGCACCCGTACCAGCTGCTGGCCGGTGTCATCTTCAGCGTCAATCCATGCGTAGCTGGCATCCATGCGCAACCATTGAGTCAGTTGATATCCCAGGTCCAGCTCAACACCTTCAGTTTCGGCTTGCGCAATATTCTCGTAACCACCTGCCGCAAATGAAAAAGTGATCAGGTTGGTAAAGTCCTGGGTAAAGTAGGTAAGCCCCACATTACCCCGCCTGTCCGCACTGCGCCAATCGATA
>JBCCUW010000191.1:0-7683 GCA_039196385.1 Pseudomonadota bacterium | reverse complement strand
CTGGCTGGTCTTCTCAAAAGCGTCCCCACATCGCCAAGCCCTGGAGTCCATTGGTGCGTGGCTACAGCAGTTGTTTGCCGAAGAAGCGCGCCTTCTGGAACAGAAGACATGATCCGGTGCACTCCCCCATTGATGACCGGCTGGGTTAACATTAACGCTCACGACCAACACCAGGCGTTATGAAATTTACTATTGCCGTGCACGGTGCACCGTATGGCTCGTTTGCCAACGAGCGCGCACTGAAGTTCTGCCAGGCTTGTGTGGCGAGCGGTCACGAGATTGTCCGGGTGTTCTTTTACCACGAGGCGGTACTTTCTGGCTTGAACAGCACCGTACCACCGCAGGATGAGATTGATGTGACACAAGCGTGGGCCGACTTTGCTGACACCCATCAGACAGAATTGGCTGTCTGTATCGCCAACGGTATTAAGCGTGGCGTACTGTCAGACACAGAACAGGCGCGTTACGACAAACCGTCACCCACACTGGCGCAACCTTTTGAACTGGTGGGTCTGGGGCAGCTGATTGATGCTATGGCATCTTCAGATCGGTACGTGGAATTCCCCGCATGAAGAAGATGTTGGTGATTTTCAGTACGCCCCCGTATCAGAACAGCCATACAGTTGAAATGCTGGAAGCAGCCATGGTCGGCGCAGTGTTTGATTTTCAGGTATCACTGCTCTTCCGAGATCAAGGCGTCTGGTGCCTGCAGAACGAACAGAACGCGGTTTCGCTCGGCCGTCGCACGGTGGGCAAAGTGCTGCAGGCCATGCCGGCTTATGACGTTTCTGCGATTTATGCTTGTGCGCCCTCAGTCAATGCGGCTCATCTGGACCCGTCGCGGCTCAAGCCCCTTCCGCAATTGCTGGAACACTCCGCCCAGGCAATCCTGCTGGCGGAACAGCATTTTGTCTTGAGCGCCTGAACATGGCACTTCACCTGGTGTATTCAATTCGAGGGTTCAGCGCCTGTCACCCGCGCCTACAGCAGGAGGATGTTGTAGTGCTGCTCGCAGACGGTGTGTATTGCGCGGTAAATCCAACAGCAGCTGACAACACCCAAAACGCTGACCTGAGAGTGATGACTGACGACCTGGAAATCCGCGGTTTAACAACAGTTTCGGGCAAGCGCATCGACTACCCCGACCTGGTTGAACTGTGCACCCAGCACACACCAATCATCAGCTGGAACGACTGATGCCGGATCTGGATAAAGAAGGTTATCTAATGAACCTGACGGACTGGTCAGAGGACGTTGCCAGGGAGTTGGCGGCGCAGCACCAGATAACACTAACGGAAACACACTGGCAAGTTATCCGGGTGTTGCAGGCATTTTATGTCGAAACTGATGTTGCACCGGCGATGCGCCCCTTTGTGAAACTGGTAAAAAACGAACTGGGTGAAGAACTGGGCAACAGCATCCGGCTCATGGAACTGTTCAGCGCCAGCCCCGCAAAAATGGCGGCCAGAATCGCGGGGCTGCCAAGACCGACACACTGTCTTTAGAAGAGGATTTATAGAGAACTGTTTTTAGTGAACCGTCTCCGGAACAGTACCTTCAGGACTATGTTTCAATCTGCGCCCCCAACACAGGCTGCGCCAGCGCAACCACTTCCCCCACAATAGCGACACTCGGTCCTTGCACATTTGCAGCATCAACCCGATCGGCAATGTCAGCGACCGTACCCCGGATAACTCGCTGATGCGGGTAAGTTGCATTCTCAACGATGGCCACCGGACGGTCCGGCGCACCACCATGGGCCAGCAACGACGCCATTATCTCCCGCAAACCCACCAGGCCCATGTATATCACCAGTGTCTGGCTATCCCGGTTCAGTTCCGGCCAATCCAGATTGATCGTATTCTCAATTCTGTGCCCGGTAATAAATCGCACCGACAACGACAGATTGCGATACGTCAGCGGTATACCCGCGTAACTTGCTGCACCCATTGCCGCAGTAATACCCGGCACTACCAGCACGTCCAGACCCGCGGCACCCGCAGTTTCCAGTTCGCCACCGCCGCGACCGTAGATAAACGGGTCACCGCCCTTCAGCCGCACCACCTGTTTACCCTGCTGAGCATGCTGCACAATCAGGTCATTAATGGAACCCTGCTGATTGCTGCGATTGTCAGGCCGGGTTGGCGGGCTGCCTGGTTTGGGCCCTTGTTTGCCCACATAAATAAACTCTGCGTCACGCCGCGCATAGTCCAGAATCTTTTCGTTGGATAATTTGTCATACAGCACCACGTCCGCCATCTGCAGCAAACGCAGCGCTTTGAGGGTGAGCAATTCAGGATCGCCGGGGCCCGCTCCCACCAGAGCCACTGAACCTGTGGATTCACCGGCGTTCGCAATCGCCTCGCGCGCTGCGGCTTCAGCACCGTCAACATCTCCCAGTACGGCCACTTCAGCTATCGGGCCGGTAAAGAGCTTCTCCCAGAAGGTTTTTCTCTCGTCAGTGGAAGGAAAGCGCGCTTTCACTGTGTCGCGCAATCGCTGGGCCAACTCTGCCGCACCGCCAAGACCGGCCGGTAAACGGGCTTCGATCCAACCCCGGACAACCCGGGCTAAGGTGGGTGCGGCACCCATACTCGATATCGCCACCAGGATGGGGTGACGGTCGACAATGGCGG
Organism: Pseudomonadota bacterium; assembly: GCA_039196385.1. Taxonomy (GTDB): domain Bacteria; phylum Pseudomonadota; class Gammaproteobacteria; order Pseudomonadales; family Azotimanducaceae; genus UBA4421. Next base: position 5,047 of record JBCCUW010000191.1, on the reverse strand, counting down.
GAAAAATCACCGTGCACAGTTCCGGCTGATCCACGCAGTTAACCAGCACTCGCGCCTGCTGAGCGGCGTCATAAACCTGGCGATTCACCGCACTGTCGTTGGTGGCAGAAATCACCAGCACCAGGTCCGGGTGCACAAGATCTGCGGCGAACGACTCACGGCGAATGCGCACCTTGTCCTGCTGCGCCAGAGCTTCAATCTGTTCCCCAATTTCAGGCGCCACCAGCAGGACATCCGCCTCCGCCCGAACAAGCCAGCGCAACTTCCGTAAAGCTGTGGTACCGCCACCAACAACCAGACACGGGCGGCCTTTGAGATTATGGAACAGAGGTAAATAGAACATGTTATTCAGCCTTCAGCGGCACCGCGTAAATGCGCGCTGTGGTTCCCAACTCAGTTGCACTCGCCTCACTACAACTCCAGCTGAGTTGCGCCACCCATGTAAGGCCGCAACACATCCGGAATGGCCACCCGGCCATCACCGTCCTGATAATTTTCCAGCAGTGCAACCAAAGTGCGTCCCACCGCCAGGCCGGAACCGTTTAAGGTATGGACCAGTTCTGGTTTGCCGCTGTCGGGATTGCGGAAACGCGCCTGCATGCGACGCGCCTGAAAATCCAGAAAGTTACTGCAGGACGCAATTTCGCGATACTGGTTCTGGCCCGGTAACCAGACCTCCAGGTCCAGCGTTTTTGCCGCCGCAAAGCCAAGATCTCCACCACACAAAACCACCACCCGATAGGGCAACTCCAGTGCTTTGAGAATGTTCTCCGCATGCCCGGTCAGCTCTTCCAACGCCTGCCAGGAATGGTCAGGATGAACAAGCTGTACCAGTTCCACTTTTTCAAACTGATGCTGACGAATTATCCCTCGCGTATCACGGCCGTAGCTGCCCGCCTCACTGCGAAAACACGGTGTATGGCAAACATGTTTTACCGGCAAGTGCTCCGCATCGATAATTTCATCACGATACAGATTGGTCACCGGCACTTCTGCGGTGGGAATCAGGTAGGTTTCGTTTTCCTGATCCAGGCGAAACTGATCTTCCGCAAACTTCGGCAGTTGGCCGGTGCCGTACAAGCTATCTGCGTTAACAATGTAAGGCACGTAAACTTCCTGGTACCCGTGATCATTCACGTGCGTGTTCAGCATGAACTGCGTCAACGCACGGTGCAGCTGTGCCAATGGCCCATGCATCACCACAAACCGCGAGCCGGAGATTTTTGCCGCAGCATCAAAATCCATAGCCCCGCCATCGGTCAGGTCAACGTGATCCTGCGGCTCGAAGTTAAACTCAGGCAAGTTACCCCAGGTACGCAACTCCACGTTGTCCGCATCATCGCTGCCTGCCGGTACGCTACTATCCGGAACATTGGGGATGGCCTGCAGAAGCGTCTGCAGGGCTGCCTGCACCTGGCCAAACTTTTCTTTGCTGGCATCCAGGCGTGCCCCCAGATCACCAACTTCGTCCAGCAACGGCTGAATATCTTCACCACGCGCCTTTGCCTGACCAATTGATTTGGATTTGCTGTTGCGCTCGTTCTGCAGCTGTTCTGTCTCCTGCTGCAGTATCCTGCGCTCGCCTTCAAGCTGTTCAAACTGAGCAACATCAAAGGTAAAACCCTTAATCGCGAGTGCCGCAGCCGCCGCCTGTGGGTCCGCGCGCAATTTCCGTACATCCAACATGATCAAGTATTCCCAGGGCTACAAGCTGCCGCCCAAACGTTCGCCGGCAAACACCGCCAGCAGACAAGCAAATAGTGAAGCTGTCGCATATGCCACACCGCTCCAAACGCGGTCACTTTGCAATAAATTTAAGGTTTCCATAGAAAACGCAGAAAACGTCGTGAAACCGCCTAGTACACCCACCACCAGCAATAATCTGCCCCATTGCAGGAACCATTCCGTATGGCCCCAAGCCCCCCACAGCAGGCCGATAGCAAATGAACCGGCGATATTAATACCTAGCGTGGCCCATGGAAACAGGTGGTGCGTGCCCAACCATAAGGAAATCAGCAGACGACAGACCGCACCAGCAGCGCCACCGGCCGCGACCAGCAACAATGCATGCATGTTCAAGAGTGGTCTTCACGGCGTTGCCTTGCCGCTTCCCGGTCCAACGCGCGCAAGCGTTCCAGTCGTTGTTTGATTTTGTTCTCCAAGCCGGCATCTAACGGCGCGTAGAACTGTTGCGGGGGCATTTCACTGGGAAAGTAGTCCTCTCCCGCCGCATAGCCACCTTCGCTGGTCGACTCGTTATGGGCGTACCGATATTCGTCCCCGTAACCCAGGTCTTTCATGAGTGACGTTGGCGCATTTCGAATATGCAATGGCACCGGGTGAGAGGGTGACGCACGGACAAATGCCATAGCCTCGTTGAAAGCTTTGTACACCGCATTGCTCTTAGGCACGCTCGCCAGATACAGGACCGCCTGCGCCAGAGCCAGCTCTCCCTCCGGTGTGCCAAGCCGCTCATAAGTCGCACAGGCAGCCAGCGTCAATTCCAGAGCACGCGGATCTGCGTTGCCCACGTCCTCACTGGCAAACCGAACCAACCGCCGGCCAACATAGCGCGGATCAGCCCCCCCATCCAGCATCCGACAAAACCAGTACAGGGCGGCATCCGGCGCGCTGCCACGCAACGCCTTGTGCAAAGCAGAAATCTGTTCGTAGAAAACATCCCCACCTTTGTCGAAACGCCGAACGCTGTCCCCTAAAGCCAGCTCCGCGGCAGCCACGTCAATTTCGCCCTGACTCATCTGTGCCGCAATTTCCAGCACGCTGATCAGCCGCCGCGCGTCACCGTCCGCATGCTGACAGAACAACGCAACGGCTTGCGGCTGCAGTGGCCGCTCCAGATGTGATGCGGCACGCACAGCCACGCGCTGCAATTCTTCAATGGTCAGCGGCTGCAGCACATAAACCCTGGCTCTGGATAACAACGCCGCGTTAACTTCGAAAGAAGGATTCTCGGTGGTGGCGCCGATAAAGGTCACCGTGCCGTTTTCCACATGCGGTAAAAAAGCGTCTTGTTGCGCTTTGTTGAAGCGATGGACTTCATCCAGAAACAATACCGTCTTGCGGCCCAGCCGGGCGTTGCTGGCCGCCTGTTGCACCGCCTGACGTACGTCTTTCACACCAGCGCCCACAGCAGACATCTGCAACAGGTCCGCATCAACTTCACTGGCAATTAATCTGGCAATGGTCGTTTTGCCCACGCCAGGCGGGCCCCAGAGAATCATCGAATGCACCGACCTGGCCTGCACACAGCGCGTCAGCGGCCCTTCCGGGCCCAGCAGGTGTGTTTGGCCAATCACCTCGTGCAGTGCGGTGGGACGCAAACGCTCAGCTAATGGGCGATTGTCGAAACCATCTGCTGCGCCGCCGAGCAATGTCTGCTGCGCGGCATCATCAAATGGGTGATTACTCATGGCCAGTTAGATTCTCTCGGTTGCAATCTCAGGTGGCCAGCGCCACCACGCTGAAATCCGTCGCTGACGGTTCTGCAGCTGCGCCATCGTAGTCTGTACAACGTAAAATGTCGAAACCCGCAGCTTCCAACAGATCAGTCATCTGCTTCACGGTATACCAACGGGTCAGCCAATCCCGCTCCACTGCATCGAGCAATTTGCCGTCCTGCTCATGGGTATAGCGCAGGGTGGTGGTCACCGTCTGCTGTTGCCGGTTTTCGCTTTGCGCGATAGAACGCACGGTGCCCGTCGTTCCGTCCGCCATGATTTTGCGCCGCACCTGGGAAGGCTGTTTCTCCATTTGCGGCCGAAACAAACTGATCAGAAAAGCGCCACCAGGCTGGATATGCCGGTGTACTGCCGCCAGCGTTGCGCAGGCATCATCTATATCGTCCAGCAGACAGAATGATGCGCCAGCGAAATAGCAACAACGATACTGCTCGGCCAGCGCCAGATCCTGCATGCGCTGGCAAAACAGCGTGGGCTGCAGCCCCATGTCCGCCCCTTTGCTGCGACACAGATCCAGCATGTCCATTGATGAATCAACACCATGCACCTGCAGACCATCTGAGAGCAGGTCCAGCATCGGGTGACCCGCACCACAGGCCAGCTCCAATGCCGGCGTGCCGTAGCGCTGCACAAAACGTTTGATCGGCGCGGCACTCACCAGGCTGCCGGCCAACGGTTCGTAGAGCTCGGCAATCAGGCCGGTGTAAAACTGCGCAGTGTCAGCCACAGCCCGAGCGTCCAGACTAGTCGATGAGTTCTTTGGCACGGTGGTAGCGGCCCACGATTTCTGGGTCGGGCATGAGGTTCACATCCCCCTCGCCTTTACCGGCATAGTCCAGAGTCGATAGCACATAGCGCATACTTTCCAGTCGCGCCTTTTTCTTGTCGTTGGCTTCGACAATGATCCAGGGGCTGTACGACGTGTGAGTATTGCTGAACATCTGCTCTCTGTACTTCGTATACACGTCCCAGTTTTCCTGTGCCTTGTCATCCACGGGACTGATTTTCCATTGTTTCAAGGGATTGTTACGACGTGATTCAAAACGCTCATGTTGCTCTTCTTTGGAGATGGCAAACCAGAACTTCACCAGCTCAATGTTATCTTCGTATAACATGTGCTCAAATTCCGGCACCTGCTGCATGAACTTTGCGTATTGCTGCTCCGTGCAGAAACCCATCACCGGCTCCACCACCGCGCGGTTGTACCAACTGCGGTCAAAGAAAGTGATTTCTCCGGGATTCGGCAACTGCGAGACGTATCGCTGAAAATACCATTGGCCTTTTTCAAGCTCAGTGGGTTTGGGCAACGCCACCACCCGAGCACTGCGTGGGTTCAAATGCTCGATAAAACGGCGGATGGTGCCGCCTTTACCCGCCGCATCGCGACCTTCGTAGATGATGGCCACACGCCGCCCATTCTGCTGCACGTCCCGCTGCAGCTTGACCAACTCGATCTGCAGGTCTTCCAACTCCTGCTCGTAGCGCAGTTTAACCAGGGTTTTTCTGACGTTTATTTTCTTCGAAGACAGCAGTTCCAGCAGGCCTTTTTTGGTATTGATCTCCGCCAG
>JBCCUW010000190.1:0-7709 GCA_039196385.1 Pseudomonadota bacterium | reverse complement strand
TATAATATGGGGTGGGGGGAGTTGGATCATATTTGTACACAAGAAATTTTGCCTATCTCCCATTGTGCTAAAAAATGAGATATGGTGGGCGTCAGCCGACCTGTGGTGAAACACAGTTTTATGGTCAAGAACGCCGCGGAAATACCGCTGGTGGTAAAAAAAGCGTTTCATATTGCGACCACCGGCAGGCCCGGTCCAGTCGTGATTGATGTACCTAAGGACACCACGGATCCGACCATATTTGCAGAGTACAGCTACCCGCAATCAGTCAGCATGCGGTCGTATAATCCGGCCACCCATGGCAATGGTCGGCAGATCCGCAAAGCCGTCACTGCGCTGCTGGCGGCAAACCGTCCAGTTATTTATGTCGGAGGTGGCGTCATACAGTGTGACGCCAGCGCGCCGTTGCGTGAGGTCGTGCGCCTGCTCGGTTATCCGCTGACGAGTACATTGATGGGCCTGGGCGCGTACCCGGGTGAAGATCCTCTGAGCCTTGGCATGCTGGGCATGCACGGCACCTATGAAGCAAACATGGCGATGCACGAGGCGGATCTGATTCTTGCCCTTGGCGCGCGCTTTGATGACCGGGTCACCAATAACCCGGGTAAGTTTTCCCCGGGTGCGCAGATTATTCATGTCGATATTGATCCCGCCAGTATTTCGAAAATTATTGCTGCGGACATCCCCATAGTGGGTCATGCCGGCCTGGTCCTGGCCGATATGCTGGAGATCCTGCAAGCGGAAATGGGCAAGCTGACCCAGGAGCAGCGCCTGGCGCATGAGGACAAAACCGCCAAATGGTTTACCCAGATTGACCAGTGGCGTGGTGAGCATGGACTGAACCACAACCTGCAACCGGTTGCGGACAAGCCCATCCTGCCTCAACTCGCTGTGCAGACATTGTACCGGGTTACACAGGGGCAGGCTTACATCTCATCAGATGTTGGCCAACACCAGATGTTTGCTGCGCAGTACTACCACTTCCCTGAACCTCGTCGTTGGATTAACTCCGGCGGTCTGGGCACAATGGGATTTGGTCTGCCTGCCGCCATGGGGGTGCAAATGGCGTTTCCGGAACACCCGGTGGCCTGTGTGACGGGTGAAGGCAGCTTCATGATGAATATGCAGGAGCTTTCGACGTGTCTGCAATATGGCCTGCCCATCAAAATTATCAACCTTAATAACCAGGCACTGGGCATGGTGAAGCAGTGGCAGGACATGCAGTATGGTGGCCGCCACTCCCAGAGCACCTACAGCGATTCTCTGCCAGACTTTAAGACGTTGGTGGAAGCTTTTGGTCACGTTGGCATCAAGGTTGCGGACGCGGGTGAACTTGAGCCTGCCATGCAGCGAGCGTTTTCACCGGAGTTGAAAAACAAGCTGGTGTTTGTTGATGTCTGGGTTGATCCGCATGAGCATGTTTACCCCATGGCCATCAAAGGTGGCTCCATGCGCGATATGGTGTTGAGCAAACCCAGTGCGGAGGAAGGCTGATGGAGCGTCGCATCATAGCGGTATTGCTGGAAAACGAAGCTGGGGCGCTGTCCAGGGTAGTGGGCCTGTTTGCCCAACGCAATTTCAACATCGAGTCGCTTACCGTCGCCCCCACCGAAGACGAAACGTTATCGCGTTTGACCGTGACGACCAGTGGCGATACCAAAACCATTGAGCAGATTACCAAGCAGCTGCACAAACTGGTGGAGGTCGTTAAGGTCATGGATCTGTGTGAGGGAGATCACCTCGAACGTGAACTGTTGCTGGTCAAGGTGCGCGCGCAGGGTGCAGAGCGGCAGGAAATAAAACGCGCGGCCGATATTTTTCGTGGCCAGATTGTGGATGTCACCGAAGATACCTACACCGTCCAGCTGGCAGGTCCCAGTGACAAGCTGGATGCCTTTATAAATGCTGTAAACCCCGCGGGTGCGGCAGGCAACGCCATTGTCGAATTAGCGCGGTCCGGTGTATCGGGCATCGGTCGCGGCAAACGGGTGCTGGCCGTTTAGTATCGGCCGCCTCAATCTTAATAACCCGGTTAACAGGAACTACAACATGCAAGTTTACTATGACAAAGACGCTGACTTATCTCTGATTCAAAAAATGAAAGTCGTGATTGTGGGTTATGGCTCACAAGGTCACGCACACGCCAATAATTTGCGTGACTCAGGGGTGAGCGAAGTTGTGGTGGGTCTGCGCAAAGGTTCAGGTTCGTGGCGCAAGGCGGAAAATGCTGGCTTTCAGGTAGCTGAAGTGGGCGAAGCCGTGCAGGGTGCAGACCTGGTCATGATTCTGGTGCCGGACGAATTGCAGCCAGCCCTGTACCGGGATCACTTGCAGGACAATCTGAAGGAAAACGCGGCCATCGCTTTTGCCCACGGCTTTAACGTGCACTTTGAGCTGATCGAACCGCGTGCTGATCTGGATGTGATTATGATTGCACCGAAAGGACCGGGTCATACGGTTCGTTCAACCTACGTGGCTGGCGGCGGCGTGCCCAGTCTGATCGCCGTGGCCCAGGATGCCACCGGCCAGGCGAAGAATATTGCGTTGTCTTATGCCTCGGCGAATGGTGGGGGTCGCGCGGGCGTGATTGAAACCAACTTCCGTGAGGAAACTGAGACCGACCTGTTCGGCGAGCAGGCGGTGTTGTGTGGCGGAGCTTCCGCGTTGGTTCAGGCGGGTTTCGAAACGCTGGTAGAGGCGGGTTATGCGCCGGAGATGGCCTATTTTGAGTGCCTGCATGAACTGAAGCTGATTGTCGATTTATTCTACGAAGGCGGTGTTGCCAACATGTGGTATTCGGTATCGAATACGGCCGAGTATGGCGGACTCACACGCGGCCCACGCATTGTGACCGAAGAGACCAAAAAAGAAATGAAGCGCATTCTGACGGAAATTCAGTCCGGTAACTTTGCCCGTGAGTTTGTCACCGAAAATCAGGCCGGCGCCCCCAGCATTAAAGCTATGCGGCGCATTTCGCAGCGTCATCAGATTGAAGAAGTGGGTGACAAGCTACGCGGTATGATGCCCTGGATCCAGGAAAACCGTCTGGTCGACAAAGACGTCAACTGAGGGGAAATGGCATGAATCTGGTCAGGCTGCGCACTGCGGAAGCAGACTTTATGCAGCGCTATCCAGGTGGTTTTGCCCATCCGGACCTGAAGGCGGTGGGCAAAAAGCACCGGGTCGACAAGATGGTTGAGTTTGCTAATGAGCGACTGGCCAAATCCCGCTTTCGGCAGCTGCAGCTTAACCAGGCTCAGCTGCTGGATGATATCGTCAAGATCGTGTCCCGCTCTTCGATGATCTCCCTGTTCGAAAAACCCAAATTCCGAGACTATGTGAACGGTTTAAGCCGGGATGATCGCGCGTATCTGGCGGCGGGTTACAAGAAACTGCTGCACGGGAATCAGGAGCAGGGATTCAATGCGGTGCTTGATGTCCTGGTTGAAGGCAGAATTGCAAAATGGAGCCTGATGACTATTGTGCCGCTTTACCTGCGCCCGCAAGAGGAGGTGTTTGTCAAGCCGACGACTACCAAGAACGTTATCCGTCAGTTTGAACTTGAAGATCTCGTTTACCAACCACGACCCAGCTGGGCATTTTATGCGGCTTACCGGGATGCTATTAAGCAGATGAAGGCGCTTGTAGATCCTGGACTGTCGCCCAACAATGCCGCCTTTACCGGTTTTCTGATGATGACCCGGGAATCCGGTTAAGCGGTGCGTGTCTGTCCGTACTTCGGGTCGTCAGCAGCAGGCATATCCATTAACATTCGGTCATCTACGTCGAGCGGGGATGAATGGTGAGCGATTGGCAGATTAAACGACTATCTGGCAGCCTTGGTGCAGAGGTGCGTGGTATAAGCCTGGGTCAAACGGGTACCGCGGACGTTGAGCAGATCAAGCAACTGCTGTTGGAGCATAAGGTGCTGTTCTTTCCGGAACAGCAAATCAGTCTGGATGAGCATGTCCGCTTCGGCGAACAGTTTGGGGTGATAGAAAGTCATCCGAATCTGAAAAATCCCTACACGGATCATCCCGGCATTTTTGAGCTGGCGGCAACTCAGGGTGGGATTGCTGATGAGTGGCATTCGGACATCACGTTCGAGAAACACCCGTCCATCATGTCGGTGCTGCATATGGTTAAATGTCCTGATGTGGGCGGCGATACCATGTGGACCAGCCTGGAACAGGCTTATCTTGAGTTGTCAGCGCCGATGCAGGCGCTGTGTGAATCTCTCTCAGCGCTGCACGACGCGCTCCCGCACAACCGCCCGGACAAGATGGCAATTCATCCCGTGGTCAGGTTACATCCCGAAACCGGCGTGAAGTCGCTGTTTGTCAACGAACACTTTACCCGCCGCATTGTGGAGATGAACTGGAGCGAGAGCCGCGCTTTGCTGAGTTATCTGACGGAATGGGTCAAGAATCCCCGTTTCACCGTACGTTACCGTTGGAGTCCCGGCACCATTGCTGTATGGGATAATCGTTGTACTCAGCATTTTGTACTGAATGATTTTGTTGGCGAACGGGTTATTCAGCGGGTGACCGTCATGGGTGATGAAGTCAGCGGGGCGCAGGCACCCAAATGGCCACCCTTTGTGCGTTCCGGTCCTCTATCGGCGACCAGTCGGCACGACCGCCAGTTAGCGATGTATCTGAAAGACCAGGGCGCGCTTGCCACCAGCGCACCGGAACAGCTGACCGCAGGCAAAGACGGCTAACCAGCGCTTGAAGCATGCTGGCCACAAAGTGATTGTGGTAGGGGCGCGGACCGTGCGTCAGGGCACGGGTCCCTTTGTCGCTGAGGCGTTTGCTGACATGGGATGTCCAGTCGCCGGGGTGGTGGGCACTTCCGCAGAAAGTGCGGCCGAGGCAGCTCAAGCCCTGCAGGTGAAGCTGGATCAACCGGTTCTCGGGTTTGTTGATCTGCGGCAAGCGGTTCTCTCGACGGGCGCAGATCTCGTGGCGTTATGTTCGCCTTATGCGGTGCATGCTGAGCAACTGCTGCAAATCAGTTCCCTTAACTGCCATTGTCTGGTCGAAAAGCCCATTGTCTGGCCTCAGACCCTGCAGGCGTTGCGCGCAATCATCGATGCGTTTGCAGAGCGCGGGCGCTTTCTGCAGGTAGTTAATCAGTGGGTGCACAGCCTACCGGTGTTTGCGCAGATCTACCCGCAACAGACCCCACGCAAAAAATTCGCCATGCGGCTCAGCCCTGTTTCTGAGGGCGCAGACATGCTGATTGATGCAGCGCCACATTGGTTAAACCTCGTGCAATACCTGATTGGCCCGGGCCGGATTGAACATGTAGAATTGCCGCGCTGGCAACCTCGGCACATTATTGTGCACTGTCAAGTGAAACACGACCGGGGTGTTCTGGAGGCGTCTTTGGAACTGGTGACCTGCCCTGAGCGACCGCGTCCGGTCTGGTATGCCATTGATGACCAGCGTGTGGAACGCGATGTCGAATTACCTGCCTATCAGCAGTTTCTGGTTGGCAATGGCCGCAGAGTAAAGCTGCGCGACCCGTTGCTGGAGGTGGTCGAGAAGTTTCTGCGCGACGTCAGTATGCAGACACCGATCGACCGTGCAGGTATTGAACACGGTCATTTGGGCCTGCAGGAGCTTATGCTGGCACAGCCCTAGTAAGGTGAAAAAGTACCGCGAAAAAGTACCGCGAAACAGTACGGTGCAAAAGTACGGTGCAAAATTAACTATCGAGAAGGTGAGTGTGACAAATAAGATCCCGATAACCGATCTGAATGCGCCTGTCGCCCAGTCCCAGCCTCCCGAAGAGGGGAACGGACATCTGGCGCTGGACATCATCCATGACTTTGGCAGCAAGCTGGCTCAACCCGGTGCGATCGATGCACTGCGGCAGTACGTTAACTGGCAGATAGCGCAACGTAATGCGCCCACCCTGGATTCGGCGGAGCTGGATCCAACCAAAGTGCCGGATTTTGCGCCGATATCGATCAATCTGGATCTCACGACTGCCTGCAATTATCAATGTGACCATTGTGTCGACTTGGACATTCTGAACACCGGCATTCGCTTTGAGCATGATAAATTGCTCAGCTCACTGGAATTGATGGCTCAGCGCGGTCTGCGTTCCGTGATAGTGATTGGTGGTGGCGAACCCACGTTGTACCCTAAATTTGCCGAAACCATCCGGTTCATGAAGTCCCTGGGTTTGCAGGTGGCCATTGTCTCGAATGGCACCGGCAATCTTAAGATTGCTGAAGTGGCGGATTGTATGGACAGCGGTGACTGGGTAAGACTGTCGTTGGATTCCGGCACGGACCCAACTTTCCAAGCCATGCACAACCCGCGCAAAGCGTTCAAGCTGGAAGACATTTGTGCCGCGGTGCCCGCCATCAGAGCAGCCAATCCCGATGTGACGGTGGGTTTCTCCTACATCGTTACCTGGCGCGGTGCCAACATCAACGATCGGGATATTGTGGAAAACCTGCACGAAATTGCCCAGGCGGCGAAGCTCGCGCGGGATTCGCAGTTCAGCTACATCAGTTTCAAACCGTTTTTGACCCGGGATGACTTTAACAACGCAGAAGTTATCGATATACAGCACCAGCAGCGCCGCCAGGAGATCATTGCTGCTATCAGCGCGCAAGTGGAAGAAGCCGTGCAGCTGGAGTCACCCACGTTTAAGGTCCATCGCAGCACCGGCCTGAAAGCGATGTTACAGGGCCAGATTCAGGCACTGGAAAAACAACCGCAACAGTGCCATATGCAGTTTTTCCGTCAAGTGCTCAGCCCGCTCGGGTTGTACAACTGCCCGGTTTACCGCAATCAGGAGCATGGCCTGCTGGGTGACAAAAACGCCATGGCGGACGTTGATGCATATGACGCAACGCGTGGTACCGCAGCTAATCTGATCCGCAATTTCAACGCCACCAAAAATTGCGAAAAGGTGACTTGTCTCTACAACGATGTGAATTGGCTGATCGAGGGCCTGATCGATAATCCGGAAGCCCTGGATCAGTTGGTGTTTGACAGCGACGCGGAGCCAGATTACTTCCTTTGACGGGTTACTTCTTTTGACGGGTTACTTCTTTTGACGGGCGATTTAAGGGGTTTCGGGCAAGCGCTTCACCGCGCTATTGCGGCAACTGTCGCGCGCATGCGCTGACCACCATGTCAACAGTGACACGGTCCATGCAGACCTGTTCGGCCAAGGGACAGACCTTTTTGTGGCAGGGCCCGCAGGGCACATCAACCCGTACAATATCTTCGCGGTCGTGACTGGTGTCGGTCCAACGTGCTTCGGTTGGGCCGAACACGGTGACTCGCGGCGTATCAAAGGCGCGGGCAAAGTGCCGTGGACCGGTGTCGTTACCCAGCAACAGGACGCTGTCCTGAATCAACGCTTTGAGTTCACCCAAAGTCAAGCACGGCGCCTGCAGCAATAAGTTGTTCTGCTGCATGGCATCAGCAATGGCGCTGGCCAGCGGCTCTTCACCGGGGCCCGGGCTGATCACCACATGCGTCCCATGCTGCTCGACAAGTTGGTCTGCCGCTGCTGCAAAACGCTCCGGGGGCCAGCATTTGGACGCACCAAAGTTAGCGCCCGGACAGACGACAACAAAAGGTTGGCGAGGGTCAATGCCCGCGCTGTGCAGGCGTGCCTGCATACTTTGCCGTTCCTGCTCTGTGACAAACAGGCGCAGACCATCACCTGGGGCTGGC
>JBCCUW010000189.1:0-7727 GCA_039196385.1 Pseudomonadota bacterium | reverse complement strand
GCCCAGGATGTGGCGGCAGCTAACAATACTTCCATGGTCACAGGCTATGTCTCCACCACAACGCTGATCCGCCTGGCAGATACCCTGCTGGAAAAACGCGGCGGTTACCTGACCAACGATTTGATGCCGCCGGGCATCTGGATGGACAACACGCCGGAGTGGGAATTCGGCGTACTCACGTTAATCAGGGATACCGCGCGTATTTATCGCAATGACTTTTCCCGCTCCCAGAGTCAATCCGTCGAGGACAAAGATCTGGCCGACGCAGAAGGTAAATTCTTCTTCGACAACAATTCCTGGATGTTGCCCCAGACAGAAGATGAGTATCGTGATGGGATACGGCTATTCGAAAGTTATCTGAACCGGCTGTCCGACCCCAATGTTACGAACGCGCAGTTTTACGCCCGCGCGGATAATCTGCAGCAATGGCTGGCGGCAGTTGAAACCAGGTTGGGCAGCATGTCCCAACGCCTGTCCGCGAGCGTTGGTAAGCGCCAGCTGAATACCGATCTGGCCGGTGACAGCGCTGCCGCACAGTCTACTGCAACACCACAGGACCAAGTGGTGAAAACGCCCTGGCTTATGATCGACAACGTGTTCTACGAAACCCGCGGTTTCACCTACGCATTGATTCATATGCTCGAAGCCCTGGAACAAGACTTCGGAGACGTGCTGGACAAGAAAAACGCCCGGGTGTCTTTACAACAGATCATCCGCGAACTCGAGCCTACCCAGGACACTTTGTGGAGTCCCATGGTGCTGAACGGTGACGGGCTTGGACTGCTGGCCAACCACTCACTCGTCATGGCCAGTTACATCGCCCGCGCCAACGCAGCAATTATCGATCTGCGTGCGCTTCTGATTCAAGGCTGAACATCTTGACCCAAAAGATGCGCTCCTGACGCACGTTCGCGCAATTTTTTTGCGCTGGAAACCAGCTGTCACACTGGTATCATACGCGCCGCCTATGGGAGGGGGGTTCTCGGGTAGCAGTTGAGCATCCCCAATCAACAATACAAATCTAAAGCTGGGGACCTATATGATCGATCCATCCCTGATCCCACCTATTTTGGGTCTGGTGGGGCTAGTGGCCGCCATTATCATCTACGGCATCGTCAAATCATATGACGAAGGCAGTGATGCACTGAAAAAGATCGCTGACCAGATTCATATTGGCGCCATGGTGTTCATGCGCCGTGAATACAGCATGCTGGCGATTTTCAGCGCGGTACTGCTGGTTGCCATTTATTTCACCAGCGGACTCGGTCCCTACACCGCGGCAGCATTTCTCGCTGGCGCCCTGTCTTCCGCAGGCGCAGGGTGGTTTGGCATGTACACCGCCACCAAGGCCAACGTGCGGACCACCGCAGCGGCACACGCCCAGGGCCAGTCTGCAGCTTTATCCGTCGCCTTCTTCGGTGGTTCCATTATGGGGCTGGCCGTGGCATCGCTTGGGTTGCTGGGACTTGGCATCATCTATTACATGTTCGGTGGTGACCCACATACGGCACACCATATTCATGGTTTCGGCATGGGCGCCTCGGTAGTCGCTTTGTTCTCACGTGTCGGCGGCGGTATTTACACCAAGAGTGCAGATGTGGGCGCTGACCTCGTCGGCAAGCTGGAACAGGGCATTCCAGAGGATGATCCTCGCAACCCCGGGGTGATTGCGGATAACGTCGGCGACAACGTGGGTGACGTCGCGGGAATGGGTTCAGACATCTTTGAGTCCTACTGTGGCTCAATGATTGCCACCATCGCTATCGCCTCCACCATGGCCGCGATGGCAATAGGCGAACTGGCGCCGGGGCTCGGCGAAGAGCAGGGGCGCGCAGCACTGATGTTTGCCCCTCTGGCTCTGGCTTCTACTGGATTGATCGCTTCCATCGTCGGTATTGCCGTGGTGCGCATGTTCTCCTCAGCTAATCCGGCCGTTGCCCTGCGCATCGGCATGATCGGCACACCCATCCTGTTCATCATTGCCGGTTACTTCATTGTGAATCTGATCGGCGTATCCACCAACATCTGGTGGTCGGTGCTGTTTGGCGCCGCCGGTGGTGTGGTGATTGGACTGATCACTGAGTTCTACACCTCATCATCACCAGTAGTAAAAATTGCCGAATCGGGTGAAACAGGTCCCGCGACCGTCATGATCACCGGGCTCGCGGTGGGCATGCAGTCCGTCGCCATTCCCATTCTCACGATTTGCGCCATTATCTACGTTTCCACCAGCCTGGCCGGTTTGTACGGCGTGGGCGTTGCCGCCGTTGGTCTGCTGGCGACCGTGGGCATGACCATGGCTGTTGACGCGTACGGGCCTGTGGCAGACAACGCCGGCGGTATAGCTGAGATGGGCGGCCTGGGTGAGGACACCCGCGCCATCACCGACTCTCTGGATGAGTTGGGTAACACCACCGCAGCCATGGGCAAGGGTTTCGCTATCGGTGCTGCGGCACTCGCTGCGCTCGCGATTATCGCCGCGTTTGTAGAAACCGTCACGACCAACTCGGGTGGTGAATTTATTCTACACCTGGGCAATCCCACGGTACTCATTGGCCTATTTATCGGCGGTCTGGTGCCTTTCCTGATTGCGAGCATCACGATGACCTCTGTCGGCGAAGCTGCCATGGATATGATTCAGGAAATCCGCCGACAGTTCCGGGAAATCCCCGGTCTGATGGAAGGCACTGCAGAGCCTGACAACGCCAAGTGTGTCGACATTGCTACCACGGCGGCCCTGCGACGCATGCTGTTGCCAGGTATTATCGCAGTAGGTGTGCCTCCCCTGGTTGGTTTTGGCCTGGGCGCACAGGCCCTGGGCGGCACCCTTGGTGGTGCGTTGCTTGGTTGCGTATTGTTGGCGCTCACGATGGCCAATGCCGGTGGTGCCTGGGACAACGCCAAGAAGTATGTTGAGAAGGGTAATCTGGGTGGCAAAGGTTCCGAGGTGCACGCTGCAGCCGTTGTGGGCGACACGGTAGGCGACCCGTTCAAGGATACCTCCGGGCCATCCATGAACATCCTGATCAACGTGATGGCAATTGTCAGCCTGGTTATTGCACCACTGCTGACCTGATCCGTTATCGCATAGACTCTGCTCGCGAGGGCCGGCTGATTGCTGAGCAAATCGGCCGGTCCGGCAGGTCAGACTGGACGGTCTGCCGGACTGAGCAGCAAACAGCCGAAACCTACGTTGGTGTGCCTGCCTATCCCATGAAGCAGGCCACGGCTGAACTCCTCACTATTGCGTACCTGCAGAACTCCCCGCACAACCAGGTCTGGCCCGGACCGCGCTGACATATAAGACCTGCCGTAACTGAATCGCCGATGCAATACGGCCGTTTGTTGATAAACGATAATACGGGCAGACCGCAGCAACGCACCCCGGCGCGTCAAACGTTCCCCTACCCAGTCAAGATAGATTCTGTCGTTATCCCGCGCCGGTGTATGCGCAGCGCCGTTCCGCGAGAAATGTCGCTGGCCCCGTCGGGCAGCCAGCGCCGCAATGTCCATTTCGCGAACGCCACCAAAACGACCCAGTCTGCCTCGAGCAACCGGGCGTACCCGCACCACAAAGGCCAGACGCTGCCCCTGCTGCCAGTTGGCCGGCATGGGATGGATCTGCGCACGCTTGAAGCGCAGTAGCTGGGCGAGTTCCTGCACCGTCCGGGACTGACAGGCCTGGTGCATGATATGTTCCACCAACGCATCCGCTGCCGGTACATATCCCAGCAATTCTACCTGACCGTGCCGGTCGCGAAGGGTAAACGGTTTGAAGGTCAGATGACCAAACACCTGTTGACTGGCCTGCTTCAGGGCATAACCCAAGTCATCGTCATGGTCGAGAATGTGGCCCTGACGCAGTGCCCACTGACGCAACCCCGCAAGATTGGGTTGCAGGCACACCAGGCTAATGGCGCTGTTATGTTGTCCCCGTTGTCCCTGGTCTGTATCGGCTTTTGTTGCACGGGTGTTGGCAGATATCGCCAAACCCAAAGTGCTTTGCGGTTTCTGGTAGTGCATTCCCCTTGCCCCAGCCTCTAAAAGTGGCTGGTTAAGTTAGGCAGGCAATCACCCGAAGTAACAACCAAACATCAACAGGACGTGACCCTTACCACTTGGCGGGCAGCTTTTTCTCAACCAATTGATTTTTCAGGGTGACGTATACAGGCACACCATTTTTGAACGCGGGGTAGTCCTCACCTTCAATCAGAGGGGCCAGATAGCGGCGACCAGCCGCAGTGATCCCGAAACCATCTTTGCTGATGTAGTTTTTCGGCATTTTCCGCTCCACGTTGGCCACCCGCGACAGTTTAGCTTCACCAATTTTCCATCGATAAGGCTTGTCGCTGGTGCGCACGATGGTAGGCATCACCGCATTTTTACCCGCCACCGCAAACTTCACCGCTGCCTCCCCCAACGCATAAGCCTGGGCAACATCTGTCGCAGAGGCAATATGGCGGGCGGCTCGCTGCAGGTAATCGGCCACGGCCCAATGGTACTTGTAGCCCAGCTTGGATTTGATCAGTTCAGCGACCATCGGCGCCACACCACCTAATTGCGTGTGGCCAAAAGCATCTTTGCCGCCTGCGTCAGCCAGAAAGGTACCATCCTTATACTGGGCACCCTCGGACACCACAATCACGCAATAACCTTTTTCCTGCACCGTGTGCTTCACTTTGCGCATGAATTTTGCCTGCTGAAACGGGACCTCCGGCAGCAGAATAATGTGTGGTGCGTCACCCGGCGCTTCCTGAGCCAACGCACCCGCAGCCGCTATCCAGCCCGCATGCCGGCCCATCACTTCAAGTACAAAAACCTTGGTTGAGGTTTCACACATAGAAGCCACATCAAGGGCTGCCTCACGGGTGGACACCGCAACATATTTGGCCACGGAACCAAACCCAGGGCAGCAGTCTGTGAACGGCAGGTCATTGTCAACGGTCTTCGGCACGCCTATACAAGTTAACGGATAACCCATAGCTGCACCCAATTGGGACACTTTGTTGGCGGTATCCTGCGAATCACCACCGCCGTTGTAGAAGAAGTAACGAATATTGTGTGCTTTGAACACATCAATCAGACGCCGATATTCACGCGCGTTCTCTTCCAGCGATTTAAGTTTGTAGCGGCACGAGCCAAACGCACCACTCGGGGTCTTGCGCAAACCGGCAATCGCAGCACGGGATTCTTTACTGGTGTCGATCAGTTCTTCATGCAAGGCACCCAAAATACCATTGCGGCCTGCAAACACTTTGCCGATCACGTCTTTATGCTTACGCGCGGTTTCGATAACCCCGCAGGCCGAGGCATTGATTACCGATGTCACCCCACCGGATTGTGCGTAGAAAGCGTTGGCTTTTGCCATGAGTGCAGGATCCTGGTCTGTTTAAAACCGTTATCATATCCCGTGTCGGTAAAGATTTATGCGACAATTTCCGTCGAACCTCCAAGTACTGTCCGCATGAGTCAAATTGTTCTTCTCTACTGGCGCATTTGTATCTTTGTCAGTGGTCCGGATGCCGTACCGGCCAGTCGGACGCTGCTGGGTGCAACCATTGTTGTCAATGCGCTGTTGTCGATTGCCATGTACATGTGGGTCAACGAGCCCGATTTCCTGACGGCGGCCACGCTGGTCACTGTCAGCATGGCCGGTACCGGAGGGCTGGTCTGGGTCATCATGCAACTGATGGATCTGCGGCACCGCCTGCCGCAGACCCTCACTGCACTCTATGGTGTGGATATCATCACTACCGCGCTGACCGGTCTCATCGCCGTGTTCACCAATGTGGATGAACCCGGGCTGACCGCCACCGGCGTTTCCATGGTCTCCCTGCTGATGCTCTGGAATCTGGCCATTGTTGCATTTATTTTTCACAGAGCGCTGAACATACACTTGGGATTTGGCATGCTAGTCGCTCTGTTCGTACTGATTTTCTCCATCGCGATGAGCCAGGCAGCAATCTCTACATGAGCCAGCATATCTATTTTCTCGGCATTGGTGGCACCCTGATGGGCAGCCTGGCGCAGCTGGCCAAACAGCGGGGGTTTGTTGTCAGCGGCAGCGACAACGCCATCTACCCACCCATGAGCGATCAACTGGCTGCTGCGGATATTGTGGTCCACGAGGGTTTTGCACCTGAGCAGTTGGACCCGGAGCCAGATCTGGTGGTAATCGGTAACGCCGGCCTGCCCCGGGGTAACGAAGCGGTGGAGTACATACTGGAGCGAGGCTTACGTTATACCTCCGGCGCGCAATGGCTGGGCGAAACTATCCTCCACAATCGCTGGGTGCTGGCCGTTGCCGGCACCCATGGCAAAACCACCACTGCGAGCATGCTCGCCTGGATTCTGGAACAGGCCGGCTTGCAACCGGGCTATCTGATTGGTGGCGCGCCCATGAATTTCAGTCAATCCGCACGCCTGGGTGACAGCCCCTTTTTTGTTGTCGAAGCTGACGAGTACGACACCAGCTACTTCGACCGCCGTTCAAAATTTGTCCACTACCGGCCGCGCACTTTAATTCTGAACAATCTCGAGTTTGATCACGCAGACATTTTTGCCGACATCGACGCGATCGGTATCCAGTTCCACAACCTGCTGCGCACTGTGCCAGGAGGCGGTCTGGTCATAGCACCGGCGCATGACGAACACCTCAACGACGTTCTGACCCAGGGCATCTGGACGCCGGTCAGCCGGGTTGGGGAGAGTGAACCCCCTGCGCAGAAACAGGTCGCGCAGGAAAACGGTGAGCTGTGGCAGGTGGGCAAACCTTCGGCGGATGGCAGCCAGTTTGACGTTGTCCTGAACGGCGCAACCCAAGGTCGGATTGAGTGGGATCTATCAGGCAAACACAATCAACACAACGCATTGAACGCCATCGCCGCTGCGCGGCACGCCGGCGTGCCCGTTGCGGAGGCTACCGCGGCGCTGTCAGAGTTCAAGGGTGTAAAGCGGCGTCTCGAAGTGCTTTTTGAAGACGACAACTATGTGCTTTACGACGATTTTGCCCACCACCCCACGGCCATTCGAACCACCCTGGCGGGTTTACGCAAACGTGTGGGCAACGACGAAATACTGGCGGTAGTGGAACCACGCACACACACCATGTCGCTGGGTACCCTGCGCACCGAGCTGACCAACTGTTGCGCGGCTGCGGACCGGGTTATCTGGTTTCGTGGCGATAATATCAAGTGGGACATTACGGAAATCGCGCAGAACTGTGTCGTCCCAGCAAAGGTATACGATAACCACGAGATGCTGGTTAAAGCGCTGCTCAAAGAACAACAGGGACGCAGCAAACGTCTGCACGTCGTGATCATGAGCAATGGTGCGTTCGGGGGAATTTTTCAGTCGTTGCTGGACGCGCTGTAATAGCGGTGCGAACGACCTGCGGCTGCCAGTCGGCTAACAAATGAGTCGATGTCATTACAGAGGGGAAACAACATGCAAACCATTCCACTATGCGTCTGGCCCGCCAGGTTATTGGGCGCCGTTCTAGCTGTGCTGCTGGGCGCCACAGCACTGATTACCCCAGCCCGGGCGGATACCCACCAGTCTGATGACTGGTACCCATCCCGCTATGGTGCTGCCGACACGCTGGGGGCCATCAACAATCTGAGCGCCGCCAAGGTGAAACAGGCGGCAAGCCTGGTGAAAAACGGCAAAACCTATTCGCTGGGTGTGGAAACCGGTCCCACATCGCCCGCGTATCCGGGAGAGTGTTG
>JBCCUW010000188.1:0-7846 GCA_039196385.1 Pseudomonadota bacterium | reverse complement strand
GTTGCGGGCAGATCTAGAATCGCTACCGGTTCTTCTGGCTGGTAAGACAAACGAACGTGTTTGGGCGCCTGTCGTAAGACTGTGCTTGCTGCATCTGGATCAGCTGTCTGGACTTCTGCACCAGTGATGGGATCTGGGCTACCCACGGGCAGAGTCTGCGCTGCCACCGGCATCCTGCGAGGGGTGGGTCGGTTTGTCTCGTCAGTGTCGCGCACACAGTCCCAGCCGGCATAGTTGGCATCAACCTGACAAAACCAGGGAGTAGATGCCCGATCATAGTTCTGTGCCGGGTTGGCGGTTGCTGAGCCGCTGCTCGAAGACAGGCAACCGCTGAGGAGGAAACTCAGCAATGGAAGCGCCAGCCACCTGGTCAACGCCAGGTACTGATGTGTTTCTGTGCAATTGTCAGCCACTTGCTTGCGCCTTGGATTTAGCATAGGTTTGGGCACGCTGTAATGCAGGCGTCACATGGGGTTGGCTAAATGTGACGCTGCTGAACACCGCGCTTTCTTACTGTCTTGCTGGATATACTGACACATGATCGCAACGTTGTCCGAATTTGAAAAGGTCCCGCGCATTCTGCGCCTGAATATTGCCGGACATCCGGTGGACTGGGTCAGCTGGCAGGAAGCCGTCTGCCTGTATGCCAGGGACATTGTGGTGTGGACTATCGGCGAACCGGTGCTGCGTATTCGAGGTGGCCACAATCGCTTCGACAGTACCCCCAGCCGGGTCGAAATCCACAGTATTATCGCCTGCGACGGGCGGGTCGTGAGTATGGGGCAAACGGTACCGCCGCTCACCAATCAAGCACTCTTTGTTCGGGATAAAAACACCTGTCTTTATTGCGGCAAAATGTTTCGTGATGCCGAGCTTACTCGTGATCATGTACTGCCGGTTTCTCGCGGTGGCAAAGACAGTTGGGACAATGTGGTGGCAGCCTGCCGGCGTTGCAATCACTATAAAGGGAACCGCCTGTTGCCTGACTGCAATATGGAGTTGCTGGCTTTACCCTATGTGCCGAATTTTGCCGAATATCTGGCGCTCACCAACTCCGGCCGGATTCTAGGTGATCAGATGGAGTTTCTGCGCAAGAGCTTCAGCTCAGAAAGCCGCCTGCTGCATTGACAGATCACTCAGCGTCACGCCATTGCCGGTAGGTAGCCTGCAGGACCTCGCTGACAATGCAGGTCAGTCGTTTCGCTGTTTCAATGTGCAGAAATTCGTTGGGTCCATGGGCATTAGATTGTGGCCCCAACACTCCGGTGACGAAAAACTGCGTGCTCGGATATGCGTCGCCCAGCATCTTCATAAACGGGATGGTGCCGCCCATGCCCATCTGCATGGCGGGTTTGCCGAACGCGTTCAACGAGGCCTGCTGTAGCGCGTGCTCCAGCCAGTCCGCCATGATCGGCGCGCACCAGCCGGTCTGGGGTGTTTCCAAACTGAACTGCACACGCGCGCCATAAGGTGGATCTTGTTCCAGAATCGCCTTTATCTCGGTTGCGGCAAGGTCCGCATCAACGGTAGGCGGTAAACGGAAAACCAACTTTGCCTGGGTGCCTGGTCGCAGGGTATTGCCCGCGTCCTGCATATCCGGGAAGCCGCCCAGCGCAACGGTGGCCAGGCTGGGTTCCCAGGCGTTACTGATCAGCAGTTGAGCCATGTCATCCTGGTCAGGCCCGGCGCCATCCGTCCAGGGAAAACGTTGACTGATCTGAGGTCCGAGCACCTGCGCCACCTCCTGTGCCGCGTTGATGGCAGCAGTGGGAATATCTGTGTGGAGTGACGGGTGCAGGGCGCCGCTTGCGCTGTTTTCGATGCGACCGAGCAGGTCGCGCAGAATGCGAAAAGAGGAGGGCACAATGCCGCCAGCCGAACCGCTGTGTTGGCCCTCAGTCAGAATGTCCACCGAAAGTACCCCTGGCAGCATTCCGCGCAATGACGTGGTGACCCAGAGTTGATCGTAGTTGCCGCATTCAGCGTCCAGACAAATCACCAGTTTGGCCTGGCCGATTCTGCCGCGCAGGTGATCAACATAAAAAGGCAGATCGAAGCTGCCACTTTCTTCGCAGCCTTCAATCAGCACAACGCAGCGTGGATGATGTCCACCCTGTTGCTGGATAGCTTCTATGCTTAACAGGCTGGCAAACAGAGCGTAACCGTCGTCAGCACCCCCGCGGCCGTACAGTTTACCGTCACGTTCCACGGGCTCCCAGGGAGATAGCCCGGCGTGCCAGCCGTCGAATTCGGGTTGTTTGTCGTAGTGGCCGTATAACAACACTGTCGCGGCTTCAGATGAAGTCTGTGTAGTGTCCCCGCTCGCTGCAATTTCGATGAACAAAACCGGAGTCCGGCCGGGCAATTGCTCAATGCTGATCTGCATGCCGTTGATCTGGCGTGCGCTGGCCCAGGTGAACAGAAGCTCTGCGGCACGCTGCATTTCGCCCCGTTGTTCCCATTCCGGGTCGAACATTGGTGATTTGTTGGGGATGCGAATGTAATCATGCAAGGTGGGCATGACCGATTGTTGCCATTCTTGGGCCACGTATTCGGTCGGCGCTGCGTTAGCTGCATTGTGGGTCACTAGGGTCTCCGGCTCAAATTGCTCGACGTTTCAAAAATGTGCGATTACAGGTTACTGCATTTTGTGGGCGCAGGGCATGCGGCAGTTCAGCGAAAACCCCGAATACAGTCGTATCCATATAGCCAGTCGATTCTCTGCATGGCAATCTCCGGCAGAAAGCGGCTGCTTAGCGCGGTATTCAGATGCTGGAGGAAACGCCGTGCAATGGCCGGCTGATTCGCTCTGGTGGTCTGGTCTTGTGCCGCACGCAGTATTTTGCGTGCCCGGGGACGGCGATAGTACTCGTATTGCTGTAGTGCATCCGCGTAGTCTTCTTCGTAATTCTCCAACATGCGGCTCAACACCCACGCGTCTTCGACCCCCGTGCAACTGGCCTCCCGCAGGAACAAACTGGGCGGATAACAAGCGTCACCCAGATAAACCACACGGCCTTCGTACCAGTGTTCCCGTACCTCTGCAGCGGGCGGAACCAGGTTGAAGATGGGTTCTGCGCTGTTGGCAGCGGCTTGAATAGAAGGATGACAAGACTGGGCTTGTGGAGGGTTGCCGTCTGCGGTGACAAAAAAATAGTGGGATTTCTGCGCTGTGGCTAACTGCCATCCCCAGACATCCTGGCCCAACCAGGAAATGTTCGCGGTGGTACGTGACTCCGCTCTGGCATGCTCGGCATACCAACAGCGGCTGGGGGTTGTTTGCACCTCAAGCGGCTCGGTTACCAGCACCAGTGTGTAGTCGCGCTGAAGTTGCGCCAATGCTGGCGCCTCGGTTGTTGTTTGCGTGCCCTGTAGCAACGTCAGCAGGGCGGTGTATTCGATATTCAGGTGTGGCGCCTGATAACGATCATGCACAAATTTGCCCAGTGGCAGCTCTGCAATCAGATAGGCGGATTGAATCAGGCGGGTCTGCTGGCGGTCCGGCGCCAGTGCGGCTTGCAGCAGGTCGTCGCCGCAATTCAACGCCTGCAGCACCTTGCTGTGGCAGGCTGGCAAGGTCACTACGGACTGGTGGGGCAGCGGTTCACCTGGCCGGTGATACACGTCAACGTGATCAAAGCCGGCCAGACGGCAGGCTCGCCAGGCAGCCCAGGCGGTCACGTTGTTGCCGACAATTGCAATGGGATACATATCAGGCGCGACGCCAGCGGGTGCCCTCGCGTAAATCCTCGAGCTCTATACCAGCAGCCGTCAGTTGCTCACGAATTTCATCCGCGCGGGCAAAATTTTTCCCCTGTCGGGCCTGGTTACGTGCTTCGATCAGTGCATCAATTTCGGCGGCAGACAGCAGTGCAGATCCACCTGCCTGAAAATACTGTTCAGGATCCTGGTGCAGAATACCCAGCAGCCAGCCACACCGCAGCAGGCTCAGCCGCGCTGCGTCGCGCTGCTCGGGCGTTTCCGCTTTTTGCAGCTGCCCTGCCAATTCGTGCATGGCGGCCAGCGCTTGCGGCGTATTGAGGTCATCACACAGACCATTGATAAAAGCCTCAGGCAAAGCTTCGATGTCCGGTGTTTCTGCTGCCTGGGACAGCTCGATGCCCGGGTGATCGCGAAGCGCCTGATACAAGCTGTCCAGGCTGGCCTTGGCCTGCGCCAGCAACTCGTCAGACCAGGCGAGCTGAGAACGATACTGGCCGGACAGCAAGGCGTAACGTAGCACTTCGCCGGAATGCTGTTTGGCCAGTTCGTGGATGGTCTGCACATTGCCGACGGATTTGGACATTTTTTCTGCGCCCATAGTCAGCATGCCATTGTGCAGCCAGTATTTAACGTACTGGTCTGACTGATTAGCGCAACGGCTCTGCGCCGCTTCATTTTCATGATGCGGAAAAGTCAGATCAGACCCACCGCCGTGGATGTCTATGGTCTGGCCCAGATGTTTGCGGATCATCGCTGAGCATTCGATGTGCCAGCCTGGGCGGCCAACACCCCAGGGACTGGGCCAGCCGGGTTGGTCCGCGCTGGAAGGTTTCCATAATACAAAGTCTTTGGCGTCTTTCTTGTAAGGCGCCACCTCAACCCGGGCACCATCCAGCATATCTTCCAGGCTGCGGCGGGCCAGGCTGCCGTAGGCAGGGTCTGATGGGACGTGGAACAGAACGTGGCCATCGTTGGCGTACGCATGACCCTGCTCAATCAGGTCGCTGATCATGGCAATGATTTCGTCAATGTGATGCGTCGCGCGGGGGGTCACATCCGGAGGGGCAACGCCAAGCGTAACCATATCCTGCTGATAAGCCTCAGTGAAGCGGTCCGCCAGCGCCTGAATAGGTTCACCGTTCGCCGCAGCTGCGGCATTAATTTTGTCGTCAATGTCGGTGACGTTAGCGGCGTACACCACGTTTGGATAGAGGCAGCGCAGCAGTCTGACCAGCACGTCAAACACAACGGCAGGGCGGCCGTTGCCGATGTGCACGTAGTTGTACACAGTAGGTCCGCACACATACACAGTGATGCGTTGCGGATCAATGGGCTCGAAGCGTTCCTTTTTGCCGGAAAGGGTGTTGTGAAAGTAAATGTCAGGCATTAGTGCGCAACCGCTGCTCTTGTCTCAGGGCGCGCAGTATAGGGCAGGCGAATTTGTTTATCAGCCTTATTGCGGGGCGCTGTCAACGCTAACTTCGTTGCCGTCTACCAGCAGGTAAAAACAGTTGGGCCGGTTGGTATGACAGGCCTGACCGGTCTGGATAACTTTGAGTAACAACGCATCACCATCGCAGTCGAAGCGCATTTCGATCAGCTGTTGTTGATGGCCCGAAGTTTCGCCTTTGCGCCAGTAGGTCTGGCGGCTGCGGGAGTAGTAGCAGACGTAACCTTCAGACAATGTGATTTCGATGGCCTTGCGATCCATCCAGGCCAGCATCAATACATCCTGCGACTGAGCGTCCTGAGCGATAGCTGCGACCAGGCCGTCTTCGTTGTACGGCAGCGCATCCAGCACCTGGCTCAAGGCCACGCGCTGCCCCAGCGGGGCGTTCTCCAGTTGTTTCAGCAGGCTCATCCAAATTGCTCTTCGAGATAGTGGTAGACAGCCCGCAGACCCATGGCTTCGCCACCCTCGGGATGGCCGGGACGGCTGCGGTTGTTAAAAGCCATGATATCGAAGTGAGTCCAGCGCGTAGGGCTGTCAGCATCCACAAAACGTTGCAGAAACAAAGCGGCGGTAATGGCGCCGGCATAAGGGGAGGCGGCTGAATTCACCAGATCGGCCACCTTGCTGTCCAGCATGTGGTTGTATCCTGGGTGCAGTGGCATGCGCCACAGATTATCGCCGGTGATCGCGCCGGCTTCGCCAAGGGTGTGCGCCAACTCGTCATCGTTACAGAACATTGCGGCACTTTCCGTGCCTACCGCTGAGCGGGCTGATCCGGTGAGCGTGGCGAAATCGAAAATCAGCTCGGGTTTGTCTGCGCACGCGATAGATAAGGCGTCGCACAACACCAGACGGCCCTCTGCGTCGGTATTGTCTATTTCGACCGTCAGCCCTTTGTGCGTGGAGAGAATATCACCGGGACGAAAGGCGTTGCCGGCTATCGCGTTTTCGGCGGCGGGAATCAGCAAGCGCAGGTGAATAGGCAGCGCCTGAGCCATAATGAGGTATGCCAGGCCCAGCGCGGTTGCGGCTCCGCCCATGTCTTTTTTCATCCAGCGAATGCCGCCGGTGGGCTTCAGATTCAGTCCGCCGCTGTCGAAGGTGATACCCTTGCCGATCAGAACTACCTGAGGTGCGTCGGGATCACCCCAGGTCAAGTCGATCAGACACGGTGGCGCGGTGGCAGCGCGGCCGACAGCATGAATGGCCCCGCAATCAATATCCAGCAGTTCGTCACCGTGGGCAACGCGGATACTGGCATCAAACTGCTCGGCCAGCGCCTCAGCCTCAGCGGCTAGATGGCCTGGCGTCATATCCCCGGCACCCGTGTTGATCAAATCACGACTCAAGGCCACTGCGGTTGTCGTGTTAACAATCTTGTCAGCTTGATTGGCTTCTGGGATGACCAGACGCGCGGGTTGGCGGTTGGGTGACTTATAACGGTTAAAGCGGTATGCGCCTAATGACCAGCCCAGAAGTTGCTGGTCACTGACCG
This sequence comes from Pseudomonadota bacterium, assembly GCA_039196385.1. Classification (GTDB taxonomy): domain Bacteria; phylum Pseudomonadota; class Gammaproteobacteria; order Pseudomonadales; family Azotimanducaceae; genus UBA4421. The sequence continues at coordinate 1,175 of JBCCUW010000188.1, read as the reverse complement.
GCTGCGCCAGACAGTATTCTCCTTCAGGTAAGCTGTGTGCCAGGCTGCCCAGGGTGGCCAGGTTGTCTTGTCCGTCCCAACCGACAATCACCTGGTCATCTGTGGCGGAGTCGCCCGTATCCGAGCTTTCCAGCCATGCCCATTGGCCGCTGCGGCCGTGAAAGTCCTGGCGGGCCAGCCAGGCTTGCTGTGCGGTTGTGAGGGTGGCGCGCCAAGTGCTGAAAGTACTGCTTTCGATCAATTGAATGGGCGTGGCATTGTCGCTGGCCGCAACAAAACAGAGTTGGCTCAGAGCGGCGGGATTTGAATCTGACAAAGTAGCAACCCGGTGGTGGAGGATGGGCCGGATTCTAGTGGGTGGCGTGTCTGGCGTCGATGACTTAATCGTGCCATCTGCAGTGGCAGTTACCTTGCGGTCAGCGGTTCAGTGGTGCGCACCACTGTGGTGTGCTCGTTGAGGACCGCATAAGCAGGGCGGGTCAAGTGGACCTCTTTACCAAAGTTTGTCGCACTGACACCGACCGCCCCGGTGGCCGGGTTGCCCTGCTTGTTCACGATGAAAGCGGGGCCACCCTCTGGTGCGGCGTCTACCTGCTGGTTGAACAGCGCAATCCACTCGCCCGTGCTGACGGGAACATGTTCCGTGGCCGCCGGATTGGCAAGCGTCTGCTGGGCCACGTGTACGGCTTCACTGAAGTTGAATTGCGTAGCAACCATGCGCAGTCGGGCATCGATTTGGGCGTGACTGATTGCCGCCAGTACGGCCAGTGCGCTGCAACCCAGGGTAGCCAACCAGCCCGGTGTGCTCAGCGGGACTAACCTCATGAGTTTGCTCGAGCGTCCGGCTTGTCGGTTTGTTCCGCCTGCCTGCGCAACGCCGCGTTAAGATCGCGAAGCGCTTCGTGGATTTGGACCAGTTCGTCGTTCTTGCGCAATTCCCTGGCATAGTCGTAGTTGCCGTTGCGCATTTGTTCGATACAGGCAACCAGAGCAATACTTGGGCCGGCAATCCGGTGGTTGATGATCACCGCAAGTACGCAGGCAAAGATGACAAATAAGACAAACCCGGCCAGAGCAAAAGTGGCGATGTCGGTAAACGCGTCATAAATCGGGACATGCCCACCCAAGCCTAATTCCGCATCGCCTGATAATAATCCGTCGATGGCCTTCAGGCG
>JBCCUW010000187.1:0-7849 GCA_039196385.1 Pseudomonadota bacterium | reverse complement strand
CTGCAAACAGCAGCCCGCGCCTGCGGGCTGATGCGGGCGGCGTTCGAAGCGGCTGTGCAGTATACCGGTGAGCGTCAGGTGTTCGGTAAACCGGTGGCGGACTATCCCGTATCAGCTGCAAAATTTGCTAAAATGGGCGCACTGATCCTCGCCTGCAAGGCGCTGACCCAGGAGGTCGCCGCCTTGATGGATCAAGGGGCCGGAAACATGGAAGCCAGCCTTGTGAAACTGGTCGCTTGCCGGGCGGCTGAGTGGGTGACCCGTGAGGCCCTGCAACTGCACGGTGGAATGGGTTATGCGGAAGAAACCGCGGTTAGTCGCTATTTTGCGGATGCCAGAGTGTTGAGCATTTTTGAAGGCGCTGAAGAAACCCTGGCTATTCGCGTGGTTGGCAAGAGTCTTGCTCAACAGCGGCAGCCGCAGACGCAGGCCGCACCCAGAGAAGCTGCGCCCGGTTAAAGACGCAGAATCCGGATATAACGAACGAACCTAAACAAACCATTAATCGAAAGGTAGAAGTAATTTGGACATTTCATTTAGTGATGCTGACCGGGAATTTCAGAACGAAGTACGTGACTGGATGGAACAAGCGTGGCCGCAAGAACTGCGTGACAAGCAAGGCAAGAGCGCCCTGGGTAAGTTGGCCAAAGAAGACCTGGTGGCCTGGCAGAAACGACTGGCTGACAAAGGTTGGGCGGCAACCAATTGGCCAGCGGAATACGGGGGCGCCAGCTTTAGCCCGACGCAGAGTTACATTTTTGATCTGGAGCGTGCCAGAGTAGGGGCGCCCAACGTTGTACCATTCGGTATTACGATGGTGGCGCCGGTCATCATGAAATTCGGCACCCAGGAACAGAAAGACTTCTTTCTGCCCAAAATCCTAAATTCCGATATCTGGTTCTGTCAGGGCTACTCTGAACCCGGTTCAGGTTCAGACCTGGCCTCACTGAGCACCAAGGCTGAAGACAAAGGGGATCACTACCTGGTCAATGGGGTGAAAACCTGGACAACGCTGGCACAGTATGCGGATTGGATGTTTGTGCTCGTGCGTACCAGCCAGGAAGACATCCGTCAGCTTGGCATCAGTTTCATCCTGGTGGATATGAAGACGCCGGGGATTACCGTGAAGCCCATTATCACGCTGGACGAGCCGAGCGAAGGGTATCAAGAAATCAACACCGTGTACTTTGAAGACGTGGTAGTACCCAAGGAAAATCTGGTGGGCGAACAGGGTAAAGGCTGGACCTGCGCCAAATACCTACTTGAGTTTGAGCGCGGTAATGCCTACTCACCAGCACTGAAAGGCGCGCTCAGCCATTTGCAGACGTTTGCGCAGAGCGAGCACGATGGTTCCGGCCAAAGCTATTGGGATAACGACGATTTCCAGCGGCGTTTCCAGGACGTACAAGTACAGGTTCTGGCCATGGAATATACGGAGCTGCGTATCCTCGGCGCACTGGCTGCTGGCCAGAACGTGGGGCCGGAAAGCTCTATGCTGAAAACTCGTGGCACGGAGCTGCAACAAGCTGTGACATCACTAGCCATGGAGATCGCAGGCGTCTATGGCCTGCCTTTAGACCAGTCCACACCAGCACCGGGCGACAACTTTCAGCCGGTTGGACCGGAGAGTGCGAACGGCGTCACACAGGAATATTTCAATACCCGCAAAGTGAGCATTTATGCAGGGTCGAATGAAATTCAAAGAAATATCATGTCTAAGTTGGTGTTAGGCCTATAGATTACGGCTAACTTACTTCAAACATCGATAGCAGGATAACTATCGCTGCGCGAGTGGATCTCGATAAGTGCGAATTTCAAAATCTACCCATTTAGTTCGCCTGCTGCAGACCCAAGACGTCCTGCTTGCTACCTTGACTTACGTACTGGTAGCGGAATTGGTTTGGTTATCAGGCATCGTGCCGTTCGACACGATGCTGAAGAACCTTTGGTTGACGCCACTGGTTACCTTTTTGGCGCTGCTTGCCTCGGTATTCGGTAAACCGCGTTTGCACGGTCAGAGTTTCCTACAGAATTTTGGTGCTGCCGCACGGTTTGTCGCAATTATTGTCAGTGGCTTGCTGGTGATTGTGTTTACCAGTCAATTCAATCAGGCAAACCGTGCGATCATTTTCAGCTATGCCGGTATTCTGCTGGCTGTCATTATCGTCAATCGTTTGTTCCTGTCCTGGTACTACCTTACCGGCCGCCAGGAACACGTGGACAACTTCCTGAAAGTACTGATTATCGGCGCAGGTCCACGCGCGGCCAAAATGTCCAAGGCTTACGCCGAGAATTCGGACTGGGGTATACAAGTGGTGGGTGTGCTTGATCCGGAACCTGGCTCCGATCACGCGATGAATTCTGCGTTCGATTGCCCCGTGTCGTCGCTCGACGAGTTAAATTCCATCCTGGAAAGTCAGGTGATCGACGAGGTGGTTGTGTGCACACCGCGCTCTTTTGCCCATCACATTGTCGCTGTTGCAGCAGCTTGTGAGGAACATGGCGTATGTCTGAAATATATGGCAGACCTCTACGACATAGAAACCAAACAGGTAGGTCTGGAGCAATTTGGAGATATCCCGGTTCTGCGCTTTGAGCCGGTGGCGCAGGATGAACTCAAACTCATATTGAAACGCGTTATTGATCTATTGTTAGTGATCGTAGGGTTGGTGTTCGTTATACCGATTTTTCTGATCATCGCAGTATTGATTAAACTCGATTCCAGAGGGCCGGTATTTTTTCTACAGCCACGGGTTGGATTGAACAAGCGGCAGTTCAAGATGATCAAGTTTCGCTCAATGTACGAGGACGCGGAGGCGCGTATGCAGGAGATTGAGCATCTGAATGAAGCAAATGGACCTATTTTCAAGATCAAAGATGATCCACGCGTCACTCGCGTTGGCAGAGTGTTACGCCGTTCCAGTGTAGACGAACTGCCGCAGCTGATAAACGTACTGTTGGGGCACATGAGCATTATCGGCCCGAGACCCATGTCGTTGCGTGATGTTGAACAGTTCAGCCTGGGCGTGCAACGTAAGCGATTCAGCGTCAGGCCCGGCCTGGCCTGTCTGCGTGAGGTTTCCGGGCGGAGTGCACTGTCTTTTGATCAGTGGCTGGCCCTCGACTTGAAGTACATTGATGAGTGGAGCTTGTGGCTGGATTTGAAGATCATGCTGAAGCTCGTCCCCGCCGTGTTGAAAGGGGATGGTGCAACCTGAACGCACCGCCCAACTCACCGTTGCATTCAGATTGCGGCGGTTAACAGTCCCGCACTTTTTAGCGCCGAGGACAACTCCTCGTAATTAGCAATGTATTCCTCATCTTCCCGGCTTGCCTGCTTGTTTAGCTGGCCTTGCCTTGCTTGATAGGCTTGCACGGAGCACTCAAAAAACTCGAAACAGCGCCGCAGCTCTCGATCACTGTCGTCAGCGAAGTCTTCGTACACGATGGGCAGATAGGGATTTGTTTTTGCCAGATCCGCAAGACAACGATCTACATAGTCTTTTGCCCGTAAACGAGACAAAGCTTCACCAACGGGTATGGTTACCCGCAGCTCTTCGGGGTATTTGGCTCCCACATAGCTACCGGAGGATCTGGACAGATACTTGGATTTGAGCCAGCCAATATTGTTGCTGCGAACAATGTGAATCAGTCTGACGTGTGGGTGAGCTGCAAACCACTTGCGATGCGCCGTAAAGCGATCCCACCAGAGTTTAATTGAGTATTGCGGATGAAACAGCCACTTGTCAGAAGCACCGAACAGCCGGCGGAAACCGAGCCATTGCGTAGACGAATCCAGTGAACTTTCAATGTGCTTGCGTTCCGCCTCTGGCAGGCCAACAAAGTCACCATTCAACGCAGCGGTCATCGTTGCCACCTTGCGCCACACAGGTACAGTTTCGGTCCACTCCCAACCACAGGCGATCTGCGGGTGAAATGAGATCTTTTCAGCCAGTGCGCTACTACCGGTCCGCTGGGTGCCGACGATAACAAATGGATTCAAGCTATCTACGCGCCCCATATTGATCACACACTGCTTTGCTGCTGCAAGTGGTCACGGACAAATTGCACAATCTGTTCTGCGTTTTGCATGGAATAGTTGGATTCCGAAAAACTGCGGGCGCGCTGCGCGGTTGCTGTCAGTTTTTCCCGGTTATGGTAGTAACTGCTGACGGCTTCAACAAGGCCTGCATAATCGCCGGTGCGTGCGCCCAGCTGGTTTTTTTCGATAACGCTGTCCGGGTCAACATTAATACTCAGCGTGGGTACGTCGCGCATCCAGGCCTGAATAAAGGTATTCGGAAACCCCTCATATTCACTGGTGTTGACAAACAGGTGTGATCTGCTGAATTGCTGATTAACCTCGTCAATTTCAAGTTCCCCCAGGTAGCTGATGTTAGCGGCGTCTGCCATGTCATCAGCAACCTCACGGCCCCAGTCTGAGTCGTGCATGCGACCAATCATATGAAAAGCGATATCTTCATGATGAAGATCTTTGGCCAAACGGATAAACAGCTCAGGCTGTTTGAGTGGTTTCAGGTTTGCCACCCAGGTGACCGTGAATCGCGAGTTCTTTTCAATGTCGTCGTCAGGTTTGGGGTGGAAGTTCGGTACCACACTCAGCGCGGCTCGTTGCATGGTTTGTTGCATTCTGGCGTTCTGCTTGGCCGTCTGGGCCAGGATGTGGGTACAGTGTTTCGTACCATAGCGAAACAGCAAACTGTCGATCCAACGGGCTGGTCCACGAACGCCGAGGTTAGGCGTGGCTTCAACGTCCATATCGCTGGCCAGGTACCAGTACATCAGCTTGTTGAAACGTTTCGCATAGTACGCGGCGACACCAGTGTGCGCAGAAGCGACAATTTGAATGATCGCATCCGGGTTGAGCGATTTCAGTGCGTTATACAGCGCCACCGAGTCCGGGCTGAATCCCCAACGCAGTTGGCGTAACAATCGTGGCCCAACAAATCTCTCAATCGGGTAGCTGTAGCTGCTGGTTTCCTCGGGCGCCTCACGAGTCAGATAGACGACATCACATTCTGTCTGGTTGGCGATGTAGTCAGCCAGGCAGTGGGCCTGGTATTCTGCGCCACCTTTTTGTGATCCCCAGTGGGCGGGCAACAAGATGCAGATTCTGGGAGCCATATCTGGGGAAAACGCCTCGTCTTGAGCGGGTCAGCTCGGGTTGGAAGGTTGGGCGATGACTGCTCGATAAAGTTCGAGATATTGATCAGCAATGGCTGACCAGCCATATGTGGACACCGCTTCGCGAGCAGCACAGGCCATGCGCTGACGGTGGTCCGGGTTCGTCTTTATCTGCAGCAGTGCATCAGCCAGTGCGCTGGGATCACCCGGTTCAACCAGAACGCCATTGCGATCCTGTTCAATAATGTCGCGGTTGCCGGAGATTCGTGTTACCACCGGGCAAGCACCGGCAGCCATGGCTTCCAGTAACGCCAGTGACAAACCCTCTGCGCCTTCGTTCATACTCGACGAGATATAGGCTTTAGCTTTCTGCAGAATAGCGGCTAGAACATCCTGTTTTTGTTCGCTCGTTGTGCGAGCGTCCCCCGGCATGGGTACACGCAGGCTGCCTAGAAACCGCACATGATCGCGAACCGTTGAAGCCTCTACCTTTGCGCACAGGGCATCTGACTTGGCGCCAATGATCACCAGCCGAAACGTAGGGTCTTTGTCGATCAATTCTGCCATGGCATCCACCAATACCTCATGCCCTTTTCGGGGATGGTAATTGCCGATGGAAGCCAGCAGAAACGTGTCAGGGGGGAAACCCAGGTGCTCGAGAATATCGAACTGTGGCGCTGTGCTGAAACGTTGCAGATCAACGCCGTTGGGAATGTAGACAATTTTATCGTCAGCTACGCCCACAGTAGTAAGCGATTCCGTAATCGTGTCACTGATTGACGTGACCTTAGCAGAATGCTGGAGCGCACTCCGGATTTTACGATCCTGCTCTGGATCAAGCCGTTGGCCGAAGCCAATTTCGGGGATAACGTTGATATCTTCACCGTGCGGTGTAATCACCACTGGCATTGGTCGGATCCAGTTCGTTTGCTCCGCAATGTATCCCATGGGAAAGGTCGAGTGAGCGTGGATGATATCCGCTCCCTTGAACAACCTGGTTACATTCATCATCAGCGTCTTGGATCGCTCGTCACCCAGCAAAGGAATCTGGGGCCAGCGAATCACTGGATAATCAAATTTGTATTGCCTGTATTTCCATGGACCCGAGGGGCCCATGACACAAACTTCGTGTCCTTTGTTCTTATACTGTTGTGCTAGCTGATGGACCACCAGTTCACGACCGCCGATGCGTGGCAAGTAGCTGTTCACCAGCAGGATAATTTTCATGAGTCTGATGCCTGCGTTAGTGCATAGCCGTAGTGTTGCAGCGATTCGGCAACAACAGCCTCCAGTTCCTGCAGCTTGTCAGTACCTAGATCTTGCTGATAAGCCGCCTTGCGTGATGTGCGAATGTCAAAACCGGCCAGTTGCTGTTCGAAGTCTTTGCTCCACGGCAAGTCGCAGAATTCCGCCAGCCGCGCTATTTCTCCTTGCGGTTGTGCCAGGATGTCCTCGTACTTCACTTCGATAAACTGTTCTTTATCCAGCCCAAGTGATTGCCAATCGCGATACGTATCAATCAGCATGTTCCAGCACAGCCCGGCTAACGTCACATAAGACTGTTGGTTAGCGTCCCATAAGGCTTGTTGCGATGGATTCAAATCACCCCACAGCCACTTGGCAGGGCCCTGGTACCCGGACCACCAGCGCATCTGCAACCAGGAATTTGCGACTGCACGCCCGTCTCGAACGATGTGGACAAATTTGGCTTCCGGGAACACTTTGTGAAAAAAACCCAACCGTGACCAGCCGGTGTATTTGTGTACTAGCACAGGTCGTTGGTAAGCCTGGTACCTGTTCTCAAAGTACGCGCGGAAGCGTTTGATCAACCAGGGGGTGGCGTCGTCGGCAGTGAGGTTACGATAGGGCCGGCTGTAAATAGGCGAGACATTGCGAGAGATAAGCCCATAACCTTCAGTAGGGATGAATTTCTTCGTAAACGAACTGACAAGAGGCGCGTTTTCCGCTCGATAGAAGGTGTTGGCCCACCGAGCCAGTGGGGTCAGTCGGCGATGGTTTTCCTCGGCCGTAGAGAGAAAGCTGGAGTCAAGATGCTTCGCAAGAATCTCATGAATCAGTGTCGAACCACATCTACCGGTTCCAATTATAAAGACTGCTTTCATCTGCTCCATTCGCTCAATCCAGTTAGCGAGACGCACATCCCGCCCATGCAAACAACCATTGAGGTGGTTGTGCGGGAAACGCCAGGTCAATGCCTAGCTTAACAAACTTTGCCGCGTCAGTATGTTGCTGGGGTGGCGCATTAGTGGGCACACTTCACAAATCTGCAACAACAACCCCGATCACGATATACGGTTCAATTCGAAAGTACCCGTTCATATTCAGAGGCTGTATCTGCGGCGATCCTTGTCCAACTGAATTGCTCTGCAACCCAAGCTCGCTGCGCGTCGGCTTGTGTATCGCTCCAATCTTCGCCGCTGATTTGGACAAGTTTTCGGCTTAATTGGTGGATGTCGCCCAACACAAAGTAACACTCCTGCCGCAACTTAAGCGTCGTATGCGCTGGTATGTCACTAACCACCACGCGAATACCGTGACTCAGCGCTTCAAGTAAGGTCAGCGGCAGACCTTCGTGGGAGGAGGGCAGCAGCAGGGCGGCAGCATGTCCGTACAATTCCTGCAGCGCCTGGCCGGTTTGAAATCCGACCAGTTCAACTCCAGGGGTTGCTGCAGCCAATGTCCG
>JBCCUW010000186.1:0-7858 GCA_039196385.1 Pseudomonadota bacterium | reverse complement strand
CGCAGCATCGCAAATGAGCGACACACACGTTCCCTGGTCTCGTGCGGCTGAATGACGTCGTCTATGTAGCCTCTACTGGCCGCTACAAAAGGATTGACGAAGAAGCCATCGCCGCACGCACGGCGGAGTACGAAGACAAGTTCGCCAATCCTTTTGTAGCGGCCAGTAGAGGCTACATAGACGACGTCATTCAGCCGCACGAGACCAGGGAACGTGTGTGTCGCTCATTTGCGATGCTGCGAGACAAGAAGTTGGAAAATCCCTGGCGCAAACACGGCAACATTCCCCTTTAATCGATCGCGGTAATCCAAATGTTTACAAAAATTCTAATTGCAAACCGCGGTGAAATTGCCTGCCGCGTGATCAAAACCGCCAAGCGCATGGGCATTGCCACGGTTGCCGTGTACTCAGACGCAGACGCCAATGCTTTACACGTGCGTATGGCGGACGAAGCAGTCCATATCGGTGGCGCCGCTTCAGCAGACAGTTATCTGCGCATGGATCGCATTATTGAGGCATGCCAGTCTACCGGTGCTCAGGCGGTCCACCCGGGCTACGGTTTCCTGTCGGAAAATGCGGACTTCTGCGAAGCGCTGGACGCCGCGGGCATCACCTTTATCGGCCCCGGCGTTAAAGCCATCACCAGCATGGGTGACAAGATCACCTCCAAACTTCTGGCCAAGGAAGCCGGAGTAAACACCATTCCGGGTTATACCGACGTGATTGCCGACGCAGACCACGCTGTGGAAATAGCCAAAGACATCGGCTATCCAGTCATGCTGAAGGCCAGCGCCGGCGGCGGCGGTAAAGGGATGCGCGTAGTCTGGGACGACGATGAATGTCGGGACGGTTTTGAACGCGCCGCCAACGAAGCGCGGTCCAGTTTTGGTGATGACCGCGTGTTTGCGGAAAAATTTATTGAAGAACCACGCCATATCGAAATTCAGGTGCTGGCTGATACCCACGGCAACACCATCTTTCTGGGCGAGCGCGAATGTTCGATTCAACGTCGCCACCAGAAAGTCATTGAGGAAGCTCCCTCACCCTTCCTGGACGAAGCCACCCGTAGCGCGATGGGTGCCCAGGCAGTGGCCCTGGCGGAGGCCGTCGACTACTGCTCCGCCGGTACGGTTGAGTTTATCGTCGACGCAAACCGCAATTTCTACTTTCTGGAAATGAATACGCGCCTGCAGGTTGAGCATCCTGTCACTGAGCTGATCACCGGCCAGGACCTTGTGGAGCACATGATTCGTGTCGCCAACGGCGAAAAGCTATCGTTGGCCCAGGAGGATGTCACCCTCACCGGCTGGGCCATGGAAAGCCGCGTGTACGCGGAGGATCCCTTCCGCAATTTTCTCCCCTCTATCGGCCGCCTGGTGGAATACCAACCTCCGATGGAAACGGCTACCGTGCGCGTCGATACCGGCATTGAAGAAGGCAGCGAAGTGTCCATGTTCTACGATCCCATGATTGCCAAACTGGTGACTTATGGTGACACCCGCGACCAGGCCATCGAGCACATGGCAGACGCATTGGACGCTTACTATATTCGCGGCGTCAGCCACAATATCAGCTTTCTGAACGCATTGATTATGCATCCCAGGTTTGCTGAAGGTCGCCTGACAACCAACTTTATTGCGGAAGAATATCCGGATGGTTTCCATGCGTCAGATGTGCCGCAAAGTGATCCGCTGATACCGGTTGCGATCGCCGCCGTAGCGCACACGCTGAAAACCAGCCGAAGCCATCAGATCAGTGGCCAGACCCATCGCTTTGAACCAACCCCGCGCGACGAGTGGGTGGTGATGTCGAACAGAACACCCTACCCGGTCAGCGTGACCGCTGATGAGCAGGGTTTTCAGATTGAACACGATGGGCGTGTTTATCATGTGCAGACCGACTGGGTGTTCAGCGAACGCGTGTTTAAAGCTGAAGTAAACAATCACCCGGTGAATCTGCAGTTGGACCCTCACGGCGCAGGTTACAAAGCCTTTTACCGGGGCACTGAAATTGATCTGCAGATCCTGACGCCGGCCACCGCCGCATTGCAGGCGCACATGCTGGAAAAACAGCCTCCGGATCTGTCGAAGTTCCTGCTGTCACCGATGCCGGGGCTGCTGGTTCGAATGTCAGCGCAACCCGGTGACGAAGTTAAAGCAGGTGAAGAGCTAGCGGTGGTTGAAGCCATGAAAATGGAAAACAGCCTGCGTGCTGAAGAGGACGTAGTGATTGCCAAGGTGCTGGCGGAACAGGGTGACAGCCTGATGGTCGATCAGCCCATTCTGGAATTTGAATAGGCCGGCAAAGGTTCGACCTGGGTTAGAAGACAGGTGCAGGCCGGCACCGCCACCGGCCTGACTATCGCCAGATCAGCCGCCAGATCAGGCGGCTTTAACTTCTTCCAACTCGACCAGGGTGCCGCAGAAGTCTTTCGGATGCAGGAAAATAACCGGCAGGCCATGCGCACCAATGGAGGGTTTGCCATCACCGAGAATGCGCGCACCCTCGTCTACCAGATGGTCAATGGCGGCGTGAATGTCCGTTACTTCATAACACACGTGATGCATGCCACCAGCAGGGTTGTTGTCCAGAAACTTCTGTACGGGCGAGTCTTCACCCAGCGGATGTAACAACTCAATTTTGGTGTTGGGCAACTCAACAAATACCGTGGTAACCCCTTGCGCCGGCAGGTCTACCGGTTCGGTAACCTGACCACCCAGCGTATCTTTGTACAGCGCCGCGGCAGCAGCCAGGTCCGGGACCACAATGGCCACGTGGTTCAATTTTCCAATCATGTTTTTCTCTCGAAGCAAAAATAGGTTAGCGGTTTTTACCCGGTATCAGGCGCAGAATCTGCGAAGCGGCATCGGGAATGTTGCTGCCAGGGCCAAAGATAGCGTGCACCCCGGCGTCGTACAGGGCCTGATAGTCCTGTTGCGGAATAACCCCACCGGCAACCACGATGACGTCTTCCATACCCTCTTCTTTCAACAGCTCGATCATTTCCGGCACCAGTGACTTGTGCCCCCCGGCCAGGGTCGACACGCCAATCACATCCACCCCCTCCTGCTTGGCCTGTTTGGCCGCTTCGGTGGGGGTCTGAAACAACGGCCCCATGCTGACATCAAAACCAAAGTCGCCAAAGGCGTTGGAGATCACCTTGGCGCCGCGATCGTGGCCATCCTGCCCCATCTTTACCACCAGAATGCTGGGTGCCCGGCCTTCCACGTCGGTAAACACTTTGATTTCGTCGTGAACCCTGGTGAAAGCAGGGTCATCACCGTAACTCTCGGCATACACTCCCGGTGTCATTTTCGCCTTGGGTTCATGCCGGGCATACACTTTTTCCAGCGCGTACGAAATTTCGCCCACGGTGGCACGCTGCCGGGTGGCAACTATGGACAATTCCAGCAGGTTGCCGGAGTTTTCTGCCGCCGCCTTGGTGAGTGCTTCCAGCGCAGCCTGAGCTGCCGCCTCCTCACGGCTATTTTTGATTTCCGCCAGGCGGCGCAACTGTGCATCACGCACTTTGGAGTTGTCGACGGACAACACGTCCAGTTCACCCTGCTCCTCTTCGACCTGATACTTGTTCACCCCAACAATCACATCTTCGCCGCGCTCGATCCTGGCCTGGCGCTGAGCCGCCGCTTCTTCAATGCGTTGTTTCGGCATACCCGCCACCACCGCCTGGGTCATGCCACCCAGACTGTCGACCTCTTCAATTAAGGCGCGTGCGTGCTGCACAATAGAATTGGTGAGGCTTTCAATGTAGTAACTGCCCCCCAAAGGATCCACGGTACGGGTAATCTGACTTTCTTCCGCCAGGATAATCTGCGTATTGCGCGCAATGCGGGCTGAGAACGGAGTAGGCAAAGCAATTGCTTCATCCAGCGCGTTGGTATGCAGACTCTGGGTCCCGCCCATGACCGCGGCCATGGCTTCAATGGTTGTGCGGATGACGTTGTTGTAGGGATCCTGTTCCTGCAACGACACACCGGACGTCTGACAGTGCGTGCGCAGCATCAGCGAAGCAGGATTCTGCGGGTTGAACTGGCTCATCAGCTCGTGCCAGAGAATCCGCGCCGCCCGCAGCTTAGAGATCTCCATGAAGAAGTTCATACCGATACAGAAGAAAAACGACAGCCGGCCGGCAAACTTGTCAATCTCCTGCCCGGTGGCCAGCGCGGCTTTAACGTACTCAATGCCATCAGCCAGAGTAAAAGCCACTTCCTGTACCGCATTAGCGCCAGCTTCCTGCATGTGGTACCCGGAAATGGAGATGGAGTTGAAGCGCGGCATGTTTTCCGCGGTGTAGCCAATGATATCCGCGACAATGCGCATGCTGGGCTCGGGCGGATAAATAAACGTATTGCGCACCATGAATTCTTTCAGAATGTCATTCTGGATCGTGCCGGCCAGATCTTTCTGCGCCACCCCCTGTTCTTCGCCGGCCACCACGTATCCGGCCAGCACCGGCAGCACCGCGCCATTCATGGTCATGGATACGGACATCTCGTCCAGTGGAATGCCATCGAACAGTATTTTCATATCCTCGACGGAATCGATGGCCACGCCGGCCATACCGACATCCCCACGCACGCGCGGGTGATCAGAATCAAAGCCCCGGTGGGTCGCCAGATCAAACGCCACAGACAGTCCTTTCTGGCCTGCCGCCAGATTCTGGCGATAAAAGGCATTGGATTCTTCTGCCGTCGAGAAGCCCGCGTATTGGCGAATGGTCCAGGGCCGGTTGGTGTACATGGTGCCTCGGGGGCCGCGCACGAAGGGTGCAAATCCCGGAAAACTATCCAGGTGGGCAATGTCTTCCAGATCCTGCACGGTATACAAGGGCTTGATGGGGATACCTTCCGGGCTGTGCCAGGTCAGATCATCCACTGCTTTGCCACGCAGTTCTTTTTCCGCCAGCGTCTGCCAGTGCTGCTTATCCATTTAGTTCCCTCATCTCGCCGGTTTCATACGGGCAAAAACACCCGCAGACGCCTGTCACTGTCAAACGCACATTATAACCAAAGCGCAACACAAACGTATCAGTGCAAATGGCGGGGCTTTTTCCGTCACAAGCGCGCGCCGGGTTTCAGCCGGGACGGCGCAACGCCGGGGTGTGGGTATCTTCGCCGGACCGCAGTACTTTGCCGGGTAACGCCTGGGTGTGTTCCCCATGATGAATGGTTTGCACCCCATTGACGAAAACATGGTCGATGCCAAACGCGTCTGCATAGACCCGGGGCTCGTCGCAAGGCAGATCGGTTTTCATATAAACCTGGCCGGAATCCACTGTCTGCGGGTCAAAAATAACGATGTCAGCGTTCCAGCCGGGCTTGAGTACACCACGATCATGCAGACCAAAGGCTTCTGCTGAAACCTGCGTGATTTTGTGAATGGCCGTCTCCAGATCGATCACCCCATGCCGGCGCACGCCATTGCCCAGCACCTGGGTGGAGAACGCAAAGGTGTCAATCATATCCAGGTGAGCACCGGCATCCGACGCGCCAATGAGGGTACGGTCGTCGTGCCACAATTTGCCGCGCATATGCCACAACGCTTCATCCCCACCGATCGCTGGCGGCATGAACGAAGTACGTAAGCCTTCCGCAATGGAGAGGTCCAGCATGGCGTCAAACGGGGTTTTATTCTGCAGCGCCGCAATCTCGCCGACAGTTTTGCCCTCCAGTGCTTTGTGTTCATCCAGGAACACGGCATGCACCGTGAGATCTTCCCACACCGCGAGATTACGCATGGGACCCTTGGATCGGGCGGATTCGTCTAACTGTCGGCGGCGCTCAGGATCCTGCAGTATGGCAATACGCTCCGGCACCGATACCTGGAACAACTCTGCCCAACCTTCCATCGCATCAAACACAAATCCGCCATACAGGTTGATGCGCAACGTAATGGGTTGCGGCACCGTCAGCGCCAGCACTTCACCACCGTTGGCGCGCGCTACATCGGTTGCGGAAAGTTGGTTCTCCATCAGCTCGGCGTCTCCCGCAGCCAGGACGTTCCAGTTGAGCGGACGTTCAGCCGCTGTCGAGAGATCGGACATAAGCTCTTTGATTTCATTAGAAAAATACCCAACCCCAGGCAAAAATTCTAACGACGTGCCCGGGTGCTCGCGGCATACCCCGGCCAGCGCCACCAGCTCTTCGCGGGACGCATGGCGGGACGGCACAGGTTGTCCTTCCGCATCGTTGTGGGTGGGTGAGATTGTCGAAGAAAAGCCCATGGCGCCCTGGGCCAGGCATTGGCCGAGCAGTTCCGTCATGGCCGCCAATTCCTGTTCTGTCGCCTCCTCACCAACCGCGCGTTCGCCCATCACAACCCGGCGGATGGCGCTGTGGCCCGCCATAAAACCGGCATTCACACCCAACTTGCCATCCAATTTCGCCAGGTACTCGGCAAAACTCTGCCAGTCCCACGGTACGCCTTCTGTGAGGCTGCTGACCGGCATGCCTTCGACTCGTGCCAGCATGTGCAACAGATAAGGGGCCGCTTCTTCGCTGAGCGGTGCAATGCTGAACCCGCAGAAACCGCCAAACACGGTGGTGACACCGTGGTAGCAGGACGGACTGAGCGTACCGTCCCAGAACACCTGCGCGTCGTAGTGGGTATGCACATCAATAAAGCCCGGGCTGGCGACCTGACCACCCGCATCCACGTGCTGGGCTGCTGTGTCAATCTGCTGCGCAGACAGTTCACCTAATTGAGCAATTTTACCGTCTTTGACAGCAATGCTGCCGGGGTATCCGGGCGCGCCGGTACCGTCGATGATCACCGCGTTAGTAATCACCAGATCAAAGTTGTCTTTGTGTGCTGCTTCAGCCATGTCTCTTCTCCCTCCTGCCTGAACCCTTTCCTGTTTTTTTCCAGCTCTTATTAGCTCTCTGTCTCTAGTAGGGCGCGGTCCCACCATCCACACTTAAAGCCGCACCAGTGATGCCACCACCCGCTTCACTGGCGAGCAACAGCGCCAACGCCGCAACTTCCTCCACGGTATTGGGGCGTTTTAAAGCCGACTCCTGAGCAAACATGTCGATCATCTCCTCAAAGGTGATGCCCATCGCTTCTGCAGTGGCCGGGCCGTTGTCTTTCACAATGTCGGTAACAATCAAACCCGGGCAGATGGCGTTGACCGTGACCCCTTGCGGCCCCACTTCCTGGGCCACCGCCTTGGTCATACCATTAATAGCGTGTTTGGCCGTTGAATAGGCCGTGAACACTGGTTTGCCGACCTTACCCTCTGTGGAGGAAATGTTAATCACCCGCCCCCAACTGCGACTGAGCATATCCGGCAATGCACGCCGGGTAGCCCAGAACGTCGAGTACACGTTCCACTTCATGGTTTCGTCAAACGTCTCGTCGGACAATTCGACCATGGGCAACAGGTCACCAGCGCCACCGGCATTGTTCACCAGAATATCGATGCGGCCAAAATGACTCACCACCTGATCAACAAACCCTTCTACATCTTCCTGTGACATGACATCACCCGCGACAAAGCCGCAGCGCTCATCCACGTCCAGCTCCGCCAACACCTGCTCGGCCTTCGCCATATTGCGCGCCATCAGCATGACCTCAGCGCCAGCATCCAGATAGGCTTTGGCAATACCTAACCCGATCCCTGCCGTGCCCCCGGTAATGGCCGCCACTTTGCCCGCCAGCTGCCCCTGATTATCTGTTCCATCCTGCTGCATAAACGCCCCATCGCGCGCCAAAATTGTGCACGCCTGATCAATCTGAAATTAATTTGTGTCCGGAGCCAGTATTACACGGATTTTGGCTTGCAAATAGCGTGAGTACAGACATAATGCGCCGCATGTCGGGCAAACATATAAGGAGG